>CAZNFK010000068.1:0-12423 GCA_964572365.1 uncultured Flavobacteriaceae bacterium
GAAACCCTTGAGATCAGGTACAAAGGCAAATCTATTTCAGATGTTTTGGAAATGACCATCAATGAAGCCACGGTCTTCTTTGAAAACATTCCGAAGATATACAGGAAATTAAAGACCATCAAAGATGTAGGCTTGGGGTATATCACCCTGGGGCAGCAAAGCACCACCCTTTCAGGCGGGGAAGCCCAAAGGATCAAACTGGCCACCGAACTTTCAAAAAGAGATACGGGAAACACTTTCTACATTCTGGATGAGCCCACCACTGGTCTGCACTTTGAAGATATCAGGGTTTTGATGGAGGTTCTTAATAAACTAACTAACAAGGGTAATACGGTTGTGATCATTGAACACAACCTTGATGTGATCAAAATAGCAGACTACATCATCGATATCGGTTACGAAGGCGGGAAGAACGGCGGAGAGGTTGTAGCTACCGGCACACCAGAGGAAGTGGCGAAACACAAGAAAAGTTATACCGCGCAATTTCTCCAAAAAGAGCTAATTTAGCGGCAATTGATAATATATATGAGAACAGAAACAAGGAATAAAAGCTGGAATGAAATAAAAACAAACGACTCTTGGGCAATTTTCAAGATCATGGGAGAGTTTGTAAACGGATATGAAAAATTAAGTCAAATTGGCCCCTGTGTCTCCATTTTTGGATCTGCAAGAACAAAACCCGAGAACCCCTATTATAAACTTACTGAAGATGTAGCAAAGAAGATCGTAGATCACGGTTATGGTATCATAACCGGAGGTGGTCCGGGTGTTATGGAAGCCGGAAATAAGGGAGCTCATCTCGCGGGAGGTACTTCTGTGGGACTCAACATCCATCTACCGTTTGAACAGCACGACAACCCTTACATTGACAGTGATAAAAACATCAATTTTGATTATTTCTTCGTGAGGAAAGTAATGTTCGTAAAGTATTCTCAGGGATTCGTGGTGATGCCCGGCGGGTTTGGTACCCTGGATGAGCTTTTTGAAGCGATCACCTTGATACAGACCAATAAGATCGACAAATTCCCGATAATCCTGGTTGGAAGGGATTTCTGGAGCGGATTGATAGACTGGGTGAGGACTACGCTGTTAGACAACTTTCAGAACATAAGTGCCGGAGATATGGATATTGTTCAGGTGGTTGATACCGCAGAGGAAGTAATAGAGATCCTTGATAAGTTCTACGAAGAATATAATTTAAGTCCTAATTTCTAAGAATAAGGTTTACACGGCTTTTCAAGAGAAAAGCCGTTTTTATTTTTAATTTTCACGTTGCGATTATCTAAGCTGTAACTCCTAAAATAATACTAATTCCCCTTATATTTACTCGTCAAAATAATATATTGCCCTCCTGAAGAACCATTTGTACAACTCCAACTCTACACATAAGATTAACTTGGCCAATAAGAGCATTTTTGGAATATTTTTCCTCCTCCTGTGTGGAACTATCTACGGGCAGCACAACATCTATCTCAAAGCAGAGTTGAATGATTCTCTGAAATCGATCTACATTCAGCAAAAACTCGAATACCGAAATCTAAGTTCAGACACGCTACAGGAGATCTACCTCAATGACTGGATCAATGCTTTTTCTGATAAAAGGACTCCGCTTGCCAGGAGGTTCTACGAAGATTATGACCGGGATTTCCATTTTGCCCGGCAGGAAAAAAGAGGCGGAACCACTATTAACACCACTGGCAACAAAGATTTTGAGCCACTATCTTGGAACAGGCCTCCGGGTCATCCCGATCTTATAAGCGTAATTCCGGATAAGCCGATTTTACCGGGAGAAAAATACGAGATCAACCTCAATTATTCCGTGAAGATCCCGAGTGAAGATTTCACACGGTTTGGCTTTTCCAACCGCGGAAAATACCAGTTGCGATACTGGTTCCTCACTCCCGGCGTGTACAGGAATGGCTGGCAGATTCACAGCCATAAAAATATGGGAGATCTTTTTATACCAAAACTGGAATTAAAGATCGATCTTATCCTGCCCCCTCACCTGGCAGCCATTTCCCCTTTAAAAGTAGAAGAGATCGTACCTCTCGAAAATTCGAAAAAGGTAAGTCTATATGGAAGAGAACGTCTTGAAACCGAACTTTTCCTTACGCAGAGTTATGTTTTCGAAGATATTGAAACAGATAGTTTGCACGTCCTCACCAATATGGAAAACGAGGGTCTCAATCCTGTTCTTAGATCCCTGATAGTAAGACGCATAATTGATTTTCTGCAGGAAAATTTAGGAGAATATCCCCATGACAAGATACTTTCCACCCAGGAACAGTACTCCAGCAATCCGGTTTATGGTCTTAACCAGTTACCTAAATTTCTGAGGCCTTTTCCTGAAGGATTCAATTATGACCTGAAACAATTCAAAACTTTAACTCAAAACTATCTGCAAAATACCCTGATGCTGAACCCGCGTGAGGAAAAATGGATCTTTGATGGCATACAAACCTTTCTCATGATGCAGTACATTGAGGAGAACTACCCTGATCTGAAATTATTGGGAAATTTGAGCAAAGTAATAGGCATAAGGTGGTTTCATGCGGCAGATCTGGAATTCAATGACCAGTACCCTCTCCTCTACCTGTACATGGCGAGGCAAAACCTTGATCAACCTCTTTCCCTACCCCAGGATTCCCTTGTAAAATTCAATAAGAATCTGGCAAATCCCTACAAAGCAGGTGCGGGTCTCAAATATTTGGAAAGTTTTCTGTCAGATGAGACTGTCAGCTATTCCATAAAGCAATTATACCATGAATATCAGCTAAAGCCTGTAGGTGCTGAAGATTTTAGAGAGATCCTAAGAAAAAATGCAGGCAAGGACATCAATTGGTTCTTCGATGATTATATCGGGACGAACGAAAAAATAGATTTTAAGATCACTGGGGTCAAAGCTGAAGATGATCTGCTTGAGATCACGGTGAAAAACAAAACAGGTAACGGAATGCCGGTACCTTTATATGGTTTAAATGATGACAGGATCATATTCAAGACATGGGTGGAAAATGTCTATAACACCAAAAAAGTTTCCATGCCCTCTAAAGGGGTGGAAACTGTTGCCCTGAATTATGAAGGCATTGTACCCGAACTCAACCAACGAAATAACTATCGTAGGGTTGGCTCTCTAATCAATAAGCCCCTGCAATTCCGGCTTTTTAAAGACGTTGAGGATCCGCGGTACAACCAGTTATTCTTTATGCCCGAAGTTCAGTTTAACCTATATGACGGGCTCTCCCTGGGCGCAAAGATCTACAACAGCACCGTGTTGAAGAAAAATTTTGAGTTCAAATTTGCTCCCCTGTATGGTACTGAAAGTAAAACCATTGTGGGCAGCGCCGGTTTCACCCACGAAATATTCTTTGAGGACGAACATTTACATGCCATCAGGTACGGGTTGAGCGGCAGTCGATTCTCTTACGGCTACGACCTCTTCTATCAAAGACTCACGCCTTATTTGACCATGTCTTTTAGAGATTCCCCACTTCGCAATAGCCAAAAGGAGTATTTGATCATTAGGAATGTAAATGTTTATCGGGATGAAAGCCCTGAAAACCCTCTGGAAGTTGCCGATTACAGTGTGTTCAATGTGAATTACTCCTACAGTAATCCCGGTTTGGTCGATCATGTAACCGGTAGTGTAGACCTCCAGGTTGCCGAACAATTTGGGAAATCTTCTTTTACACTCGAATACCGGAAACTTTTACAGAATGACCGGCAGGTCAATGTCCGTTTCTTTGGGGGAGCGTTTTTCTACAATGATCTTCCCGGTTCAGATTATTTCAGTTTTGCCCTGGACAGGCCTACAGATTATCTCTTTGATTATAATTACTACGGAAGGAGTGAAACCAGCGGAGTGTTCAGTCAACAGATCATAATGGCCGAAGGCGGATTCAAATCTGTTCTGGAGCCTCAATTCGCCAACCAGTGGATCTCCACAGTTAATGTCAGTACAACCATTTGGAAATGGGTCTTTGCCTATGCAGATGCAGGCCTGGTAAAAAGCCGCAACCGGTCGGCTAAATTTCTCTATGATTCCGGAATAAGAGCCAGCATCATCCAGGACCATTTTGAGATCTTCTTCCCTATTCATTCCAGCGAGGGCTGGGAATTCAACGAGGGCCGGTATGACCAGAAGATCAGGTTCATCGCAACCCTTGATCTCAAAACCCTTGTAGGGATCTTCACCCGGGAATGGTTCTAACTCTTTGAGAAAAAGACGGTTCTGATTTTCAGGCAATTTCAGAATTTTTAATTAAAATCGCATATTTTAATTCCCATTGAAAATAATTCAGCAATAGCTTAATATGATTCCGAAAAATGGAATTTAATCGCATATTTTTGAATTGTAATTAATCATTGTTTTTTTTACATTTGTGCATATATAAAATTCATATTTATGCAAAGTGAAACCTCCTCTAAAAGTGCTATTTCTTTTGAAGATTTCAAGACCCAAGTCATTGAAGATTACAAGCTTGCGGTCACCAGCCGGGAATGCAGCCTTCTTGGAAGAAGGGAAGTATTGACCGGAAAAGCGAAATTTGGGATTTTTGGAGACGGAAAAGAAGTGCCACAGCTTGCCTGGGCCAAGGTTTTCCAAAATGGAGATTTCAGATCGGGTTATTACAGAGATCAGACTTTTATGATGGCTATAGGCGCGTTGAACATTCAACAGTTCTTTGCCGGGCTTTATGCCACCACAGATATTAACCAGGAACCAAGTTCTGCCGGGCGACAAATGGGAGGGCATTTTGCAACCCATAGTCTGCAAGAAGACGGTACCTGGAAGAACCTCACCCAACAGAAGAACTCAAGTGCAGACATCTCTCCTACTGCCGGGCAAATGCCCCGATTATTGGGTCTTGCACAGGCTTCCAAAATATACCGGAATGTAGAGGGGATTGATGCTGAAAAATTTTCAGATAACGGAAATGAGATTGCCTGGGGAACCATTGGTAACGCCAGTACCAGTGAAGGACTTTTTTGGGAAGCCATCAATGCTGCCGGAGTATTACAGGTGCCAATGGTGATGAATGTTTGGGATGATGAATACGGAATTTCGGTCCACGCCAGACACCAGACCACTAAAGAAAGTATTTCTGAAGTTCTTAAAGGCTTTCAGAAAGATGAGGATAAGAAAAATGGGTATGAGATCTTTACCGTAAACGGTTGGGATTATCCCGCTTTGATAGAAACTTATGAGCAGGCCAGCAAGATTGCCCGTGAAGATCATACTCCGGTATTGATCCACGTACAGCAGTTAACTCAGCCACAGGGTCATTCTACTTCCGGTTCACATGAGCGATATAAGAGTGAAGAACGCCTTCAATGGGAAAGAGAGCACGACTGTAATGTGAAAATGCGGGAGTGGATGATCTCCGGAAATATTGCTACCGAAGAGGAATTGCAGGCCATAGAAAAAGAAATAAAAAAGCAGGTAAGGGATGGCAAAAAAGCTGCCTGGGAGGCCCATGTTTCTCCGGTGAAGCAAAAACACCAGGAAGTATTGCCACTTTTGGAGAACGCCGCTGCTTCAAGTGCAAACAAGACTTTTATCCTTCAGCTGAAGAAGGAGCTTTCTGAAAATAAAGAACCGCTTAAAAAAGATCTTTTGGTGGCGGCACGAAAAACCCTCAGGTATTTGATCGGGGAAGAATCTGATGCGAAAAAGAAATTGATCAGCTGGATCGAATCATTTACAAAAGACACTCAGCCGCAATACAGCAGTCATCTCTACAGCAATTCTAAGTTCAATGCTTTGAACATTGAACCTGTAGTTCCTACCTATGCCGATGATGCAGAAGATGTAGACGGTCGTTTAGTCCTTCGGGATAATTTTGACAAGATCTTTGAAAAATACCCTGAATCTCTCATTTTTGGAGAGGATACAGGGGAAATTGGTGATGTAAACCAGGGGCTGGAAGGCCTTCAAGAAAAATACGGGGAACTTCGTATTTCCGACACCGGAATTCGTGAGGCTACCATTCTGGGACAGGGAATAGGGATGGCCATGAGAGGTCTTCGTCCTATTGCTGAAATCCAGTATCTGGATTATTTACTGTACGCCCTGCAGATCATGAGTGATGATCTTGCTACCCTTCAATACCGTACCGCCGGTAAACAAAAAGCTCCGCTAATCATAAGAACACGCGGTCACAGACTGGAAGGTATATGGCATAGTGGCTCTCCCATGGGCGGGATCCTTCATCTTCTAAGAGGGATTCACGTGCTTGTACCCAGGAATATGACCAAAGCCGCAGGTTTCTACAATACTCTATTGGAAAGTGACGAACCTGCTTTGATCGTAGAATCCCTGAACGGTTACCGCCTGAAGGAAAAAATGCCGAATAACCTGGGAGAATTTAAAACTCCGTTAGGGGTTGTAGAGACAATGAAAGAAGGGGCCGATATTACTCTTGTTTCTTATGGTTCTACCTTGCGAATTGTTGAGCAGGCTGCAAAAGAACTTTTAGAAGTTGGAATTGATGCCGAAGTTATAGATGTGCAATCTTTACTTCCGTTCGACCTGAACCAGGATGTTGTGAAAAGTGTGGCAAAAACCAATCGCCTGCTCGTCATCGATGAGGACGTACCGGGAGGAGCGTCTGCCTACATCGTGCAAAAGATCCTTGAAGAGCAGAACGCATGGAGATACCTGGATAGTAAACCTCAAACCCTTACTGCAAAAGAACACCGTCCCGCCTATGGTACAGACGGAGATTATTTCTCAAAACCTTCTGCAGAAGACATTTTTGAAAAGGTATATGCTATTATGCATGAATCCAATCCTGCTAAATTTCCGCAGTTGAGGTAAGCTTCCTTAAACAGAATTTGAAAAGCCACAGTACCAGTATGGTAACTGTGGCTTTTCGTTTATGGAAACTAAACTAATTAAACTCCTACTTCAACCACTCAAATTTTGAGATGGTAAACCCTTCAAAACAATCATCTCCACACAAATCGGGCACGTTTCCGCACAAGGAGATCACTCCTTCTTCATTGGTATCAAAATACAGGGTGTGAGTCTCTGGATCGACCATTAAATACTCTGTACCACAATCGTTATACATTTCATCCAGATCTACCGGCGGCCAACCTTCTGAATGTGTTCCTAGATCTTCCTTATCTTCAGAATAAGAATCCAACATTTCTTTCGAACCGTCTTCGTCCGAAATTCGAAAAGATTCATATTCCCTGGAAACAACTCCACCGTTGATCACGGTCATGGTAGTCTCACTGCCAAAACCGGAAAAGGACTGTTCAAGAACAGTGTATTTATAAGATTCTTTATGCTGCTTTTTACGTTTATTCCACTCCTTCTGGCTTTGAACAAAATTATATCCGTTCTCTCCCGTGACCAGCAAATTTGGCGCAAAGACTTCGGTGCTACAGGAATGCTGCATCAACAAAACAGGCAAATAAAGCAATACGAGTAATTTTAAAATTTTCATGACTGCACCTCCATTTTCTTCGGATTAATTTACGGAAAAAGAACGTGTTCCGCAGATTTTTAACACCCCTCCCTTCGTTAAAATTACATCCAGGGTCTCGAGGTGCTTTCCACTTTGTACAAGAAGAAATTGATCATTGGGGTCACCTCTTTCCGCAGAACGCCATTAAAGGTAATATCCCCTCCTGCCGAATGAAAAGTGAGGTTAACGATCCCTCTGCGTTTATACCATAGCGGTTGCCGCACAGAAATGGCCTGTAGGCGGTAAATTTCCAGGTACTGCTCTCTCCTCACCCACAATCCTGATGATTTAACCACGGTCTCCTCGTCTATGATCAACTTAAGTCTTTTATAATAGAAATAGTTATAGATCAATAAAAGGACCAGGTAGCTACTTACCAATCCTCCCAGGATGGCACCAGAGATATATTCCGGGAAAAAGAACAAAAGCGTGACACCAATAATTGCAGGAATCAAGCCTCTGGTAAATTTTCTCCACAGAATGATCTTGTGAGGGTTAATCCTTACTTTCTTCAAAATTTCCTTTTGAAAAAAGAATTTCTGGGATTGTGCGATGACTTCCGGTGGTAATCCCGGAATTCTGATTCGGCTTTTTTCAAGGTCATTTTCACTACTGGCAAGAGATATCTTTAGTGTGAAAAGCTTCAGTAGCTTTTGAAGGGGGTTGGTATTGACCTCTACCATCTGCACCCGGGCGGCTCTTATGTTCACTTTTGTATTGTTCCGAAGCCCCATCTCCACCTGCAGGGAATCTCTGAACTGTTTCAGGTTAAGATCATAATATTTTATAACGGTTTCTGCCACGGTGATAAACATTCCAAAAAGCAACAATCCCATTATAAAAATAAAAGAGCCTTTTTCGACCATTTGTTGCCGTGGTATTTCCGCAGGCAGGACCTCCTCGAGCATGAACTGCTCCCGCAGCGTAAAATAAAAAGCTATAATAAGCCCAACCCCGCGAAGATAATTCGAGGTGAGGCCAAGTTTAAATAAAGTCCCCAGGCTTACATGATGCTCCCATTCGGCCTTTTTGGAACTTTCCCGATAAGGTGATTCTTCAAATGTATCAATCTCAGCTTCTACACCAGATTCAACACGTTTCAACTCCATGAGGCGATCTGCCAGCTCATTTGCTTTATCCTGAAAAAGGGCTTTGATCTCGATCTCCTTTTCCTGGCTTCCGGCTGTTTCCACTACCACGCTGTATACCCCGATCACTCTTTGTAAAAGATTTCTTCGGAAGTTTACCTGCTGAATTTTTTCAAAAGGCACATTAATTACATCCGTAGAGATTACCCCTTTCTGAAGGACAAATTCCCGGTTCTTTTCATCAATATGAAATTTGAAGTTGAGAAACGCTACTATGGAATATGCCAGGGTGGATAAAAGAAGAACAAATAGTCCAAGGAAGATCAACAGCAGTACCTGCCGGTCAACCTCCTTCACCAGAAAATAGATCACCACTACCCACAGGTTCCTTATAAGATGGAAAAGAGCTGTTCCAAAGATGAGGATCAACCCTACCTTTGACTGCCTTTGCGGCTGTGAAAAATCGTACTCACGCATGAGCTGCAATTCTTTGGGAGATCTCTTCCTTTAGCGCAGTTGCTGCATCGGGTGGCAAGCCGGGAATATTCACATCGCTCCCGGAGCCGCCGGCAGTAAAAACCTTTAAAGTAGAAAGATTCAGGATCTTGTCAAGGAAATTTCTTTCCACAGAAACATGCTGAATGCGGTTAAAAGGCACCACAGTCACTTTCTCAAAGATAAACCCACGCCTGTAGATAACATCGCGCTCCCTTAAACGATAGCCATTTCTTTTCTGAAGCTGAAAATTGACGAAATAGGACCATCCAAATAACAAAACAAAAAAGCAAAACAACAACCAAAACAACAACTGATACTGCTGCAGGAAGAAATAGGCAACAACCAGACCTCCCATGAAAAATAAGAAAGATATGGTGGTGTTAATATGTAGTTTTAGCAGGTATTTCCCCGAAAGTGAATGTAGCTTCACCTCCTCATATTGAGGCAGGGAAGTTACATCCAGTTCCAGGTTTGAAAAATCTCCTTTTGTTATGGGATCCATTTTTTCTCGAAGTTAGGTTTTCTCTTTTCCAGAAAAGCGTTTCTTCCCTCCTTGGCTTCATCGGTCATGTAAGCAAGGCGGGTCGCTTCTCCTGCAAAAACCTGTTGTCCAACCATGCCGTCATCGGTAAGATTCATGGCAAATTTTAGCATTTTAATAGAAGTTGGTGACTTCGCCAGGATCTCCTGTGCCCACTCGTAGGCAGTATCTTCCAGTTCGTCATGCGGAATGACTGCGTTCACCATTCCCATCTCGAAAGCTTCCTGGGCAGAATAATTCCGGCCCAAAAAGAAGATCTCGCGGGCCTTTTTCTGCCCTACCATTTTTGCCAGATAAGCAGAACCGTATCCGCCATCGAAACTGGTTACGTCCGCATCGGTCTGTTTAAAGATCGCGTGCTCTTTACTAGCCAAAGTAAGATCACAGACCACGTGCAGGCTGTGTCCTCCTCCTACTGCCCATCCCGGTACTACCGCGATGACCGCTTTCGGCATAAAACGTATCAGGCGTTGCACTTCAAGGATGTTAAGGCGGTGCATTCCGTCTTCACCCACATACCCCTGGTGCCCGCGGGCTTTCTGGTCTCCCCCGCTGCAAAAGGAATATACCCCGTCTTTGGAAGAGGGTCCTTCCGCAGAAAGCAATACCACCCCAATAGAAGTATCTTCCTGGGCATCATAAAAAGCGTCATACAATTCACTTGTGGTTTTAGGCCTAAATGCATTGCGAACATCGGGTCGATTAAAAGCGATCCTTGCCACCCCGTTGCTCTTTTTATAGGTGATATCCTCGTATTCTTTTGCTGTTTTCCAATCTATAGTAGCCATAATCATAATAATTTCAGTAAAAATAGTTTTTTCAAGGCCAATAAAAAAGCCCGACTCATGGAGACGGACTTAATTTTTTCCTCTGATAACTGTTTATTCCTGCATGTACTTCATCATGATAGGCTGAAGTTCCATTCCCCATTGCTGACCTATTTCCATACCTTTTTTGGTAAGTTCGGGAGTGATCGCCCTCATCTTTTTCCCAACAGGGGTCTGATAAAAAGCAAGAATTTCATCAATTTCAGCCTCAGTGAACTTTTCAGTATAAATCTTTGCCAGTTTAACATAAATGTCATCCAGACTGGCCATCATTTCTTTTTTAAAGGCTTCCCGGTTCTTTTCGGGTATCATTTTTACAATGGGATCCAACATGATGTCAAATTGTTGTCCCGAAGTCATTTCGATAAGTTGGACTGCCTTCTCCTGAAGGTCTTTGTTTTCCTGCGCCTGCAACTGAATTCCAATGAACATAAGGAAGGACAGGCAAATTAATTTTTTCATTATTGAGTTTTTTGATTGACAGCTAAAATATAGTTTTAAATGGACTGTTAAAGGCTTGAAAGTAAATTTGCCTTCTAAATCTTTCAGAGATGTTCTTGAGAAACTTGCCGGCCAGACAATCTTTTACAATATTTGTATGGTTTTTGATTTCTCTCGAAAGAAAAACGACTACATGAAATACCTGCTTGTCATACTGAATTTTTGCCTTTTCTCTGCCAGCGGGATCGCACAGGAATTTAAGGTTCCCACTGCAATCTCTGTAGGTGAAAAGGCCGACTTTGGCCTTGAACAAAGAATCGTTCCCAGTTTGTCACTTTTGGCTCCCGAAATACCCTCACAAAACCTCACTTTAAGGGAAGTGGATTTCACTAAAAAAGAAGTGAAAAGGGAGGTGAACCTTGTGGCTGTAATGGAAAGGGAACGCTATGAAAAAGAAAGCTCCTATATTGAACTGGAGTCACCGCTACCAGGGCTTAGCAAATTTGAACAGGGAATGATCGAAGTGACCAATGACTTCCGTGTACACGACCGAAGCTCTAATTTTGACGTTTATACCGGAGAAAAAAAGATTCCTGCCTATGAGGAAATGCGGGTGCCGCTTTTTAGCAGCCCTATGCACACCCGCGGCAGGGTGAGAGGATACGTTTCCCCTTACACCTATTCGCCTTTCTTAAGATAGATCCCGGTATCCTTGATATCCACCAGCCGCTGCTTATATAGATTGCCAAGCGCCCTTTTAAAGCTCTTTTTGCTCATTTGCAGTTGCTCCTGAATTTCTTCAGGTGAAGATTTATCGGTAAGCTTCAAAAATCCACCTTTAAGTTCCAGCGTGGTCAACAGTTCCTGCGCATTGGGTTCAATACTTCTGTAACCCGGTCTTTGAAGGGTAATGTCAATTTTCCCGTCCGGGCGGGTCTTTTTAACAAATCCTTTAAGCCTGTCGCCGGTGTGTAGCTTTTGAAAGACATCATCTTTGTAAAGCAGGCCTTGATGCAGTTGGTTTACGATCACATTCCAGCCTAGTTCTGTAGGATTACTAACTATTAGGTCCACCTCTTCAAAAGGTTCCACTGTTAGTTCGCTGTTATCCAGAAAAGCATTGGTCTTGCTAGAGGCCACCAACCTGCCGGTAAGCTCATCAAGGTAACAGAAAACCAGGTACCGGTCTCCTTTTCGCATTTTTGTCACCTGTTCCTTAAAGGGCACAAAAAGGTGTTTTTCAAGACCCCAATCTAAAAAGGCTCCGATATCGGACACTTCCACACACTTTAAATATCCGAATTCGTCCAGCTTGATAAAGGGTTTTAGCGTGGTCGCAACCGGTCGTTCCTCGTGATCCAGGTATACGAAAACCTCGATCTCATCTTCCAGTTCGTAGGTTTCCGGTTTATATTTATTTGGCAGAAGCACCTCGTTTCCCTCGTGGTCCTTCAGGAACAATCCGGGTTCTGTGTCTCTGTCTATTTTTAATATGTGGTATTCACCAATCGTAAGCATATTCTTTATTTAGGATGCAAAGATACTTTATT
>CAZNFK010000069.1:0-12203 GCA_964572365.1 uncultured Flavobacteriaceae bacterium
TGATACTTCAGCCGGATTTATTTCTGCCATAATTATTTAGAATAAAATGCTGCGCCCGGGCGCAACGGTTTTAATTAAATTTTTGAAACGTATGTGTTGTTTTTAAATTCCCTTTTCAGGTTGTTTAGTTGTGCCTGGACACTTCCGTTATACTGGATGTCACCTACACGCAAAATGAAACCTCCAATAATAGATTCATCAATGATGTTCTCTATCTTGGCCTCATTCCCTGTCAATTCCTTCACCTTTTGCTGGATCTTGGCTTCAAGAGCAGGGGTCAAAGGAAACGCGGTGGTTACTTTTGCAACCTGTACGTTATTCATTTGATTGTACAGGAACATGTATTTTGATGTTACCTGAGACAGGATCTCCAGCCTGTTATTTTCCATAAGGATATCAAACATTCCGGTAGTGATCCCGTTGACATCCTTGAAGATCTCAAGGAGCGCATTCTTCTTGATGCTATCCTTGATCACCGGACTCTTAAGGAAAGTCCTGAGGTCTCCGGTCCCATCAATGGTATCATTGATAGTCTTCATATCCTCGTTAACTTCCTTAGTAACTCCTTTATCTTTTGCAAGGCTTATAATGGCCTTGGCATATCTTAAAGCTGCTTTGCTTCCCTGCATAATCTTAGTTTAAGGTAACGTCATCAAGCATATCCTCAACCAGTTTTTCTTGCTTGGCTTTGGTTGAAAGCTCTTCACGTACTACTTTTTCTGCAATTTCTACTGAAAGAGTGGCTACCTTGTTCTTAAGCTCGGCAAGAGCAGCATTCTTTTCATTCTGAATGGTTGCTTTAGCCTGAACGATCATTTTCTCTCCTTCTTTCTGAGCTTCCTCTTTAGCCTCAGAGATCATTCTTTCTTTGATCTCTCTTGCTTCCTTGATCATATTGTCACGCTCAATACGCGCTTCCTTCAGCAGTTTTTCATTGTCTGCCTGCAGGTTCTGCATTTCCTTACGGGCATTTTCAGCAGAATCAAGTGCATCCTGAATTCCTTGCTCACGAGCATTTAAAGCATCAAGAATGGGTTTCCACGCAAATTTCTTCAGTAAAAGAATGAGCACTACCAGAATGATGATCTGCCAGAAAAACAATCCAAAAGAAAAATCGTTGATTAACTTTTCCATATCTATTTAATTTCTTCTATCGTTTAATTTTTGTAATAATTCAAGCCTTGCAGCCAACCGCTGCAAAGCTTGAAGTTCTGTTGATTGATTATACCGCGAAAAGGGCAGCAAAAGCAACACCTTCCAAAAGTGCAGCGATAATAATCATTGCAGTTTGGATTTTTCCGGCAGCTTCTGGCTGACGTGCAATTCCTTCCATTGCGGCGCTACCAATCTTACCTAGACCGAACCCGGCTCCAATAATGATTAAACCAGCTCCAATCAAATCTAAATTTAAGGCTTCCATACTTAGTTATTAAAAATTAAACTTACTCTTATTTACGTTTATACTTGATTATAATACCGGGATATCCTCGTTATCTGCCGGGTGCTCATGGTCATGTTCCTCTACGGCCATTCCAATGTAAAGAGCACTCAATAAAGTGAAGATATAAGCCTGTAGAAAGGCTACCAGCAATTCAATTACAGAAATGAAGATCGTAAACCCAAAGAAAGCAGGACCTGCGATCCAGTTTTGGAACACTACGATCAATCCAAGAAGTGTCATTACGATCACGTGACCCGCGGTCATGTTCGCGAAAAGTCGGATCATAAGAGCGAATGGTTTAGTGAACATTCCAAGAACCTCGATAGGCGCAAGAATGATCTTCATTGGCACCGGTACACCCGGCATCCAAAAAATGTGTTTCCAGTAATCTTTATTTCCACTGAATTGCACGATAATGAAAGTAACCAGGGCCAAAGCAAAAGTAACTGCAATGTTTCCGGTAACGTTCACTCCAAGCGGAGTCATCCCCAGCAGGTTCAGGATCCAGATAAAGAAGAAAACCGTTAAAAGGAAACTTGTATATTTTCTGTAGTTCTTACCGATATTAGGTTTTGCGATCTCATCGCGCACATAAAGCACAAGCGGCTCAAGAACCCGTCCAAATTTCTTCGGAATCGCTCTGTTCTTATATGTTTTGGCTAACTGGCTAAAAAGAATGACCATTAAAAGTCCCACCAGCATCATCGTCAAAACGTTCTTGGTAATAGAGAAATCCCAGGGCCTTTCATTTGCAGGGAATCCATCTTCATTATAAGTAATGGTCCCTTCGGCATCTGTTTTATAGATGTGAGAGTGATACAGACGGTAATGCTGCCCGTCTACCTCAACGACATCTTCTCCGTGATGGAATTTTCCGGAAGAAAAGACTTTTAACCCATCATCCCAAAGGATCACAGGAAGTGGAAACCCGTAATGCGCACCGGTCTCCCCGTCTGAAAAGAAATTTACATAGTAAGAATCCTGAAGGTGATGATCTATATACGCCTGGATCTCTTCTTCGGTGTTAACCTTTGCATCCTCTCCTTCCTGAGGTTCTTTCGCACTAAATGCCTGGGAGTTAAAACTCACAAACATTAAAAGACAGGCCATTAAAAACTTCGCAATGTTTTCCTTTTGCATTTTCAGGTAAATTTCAGTCCTTTAATTTGGGTGCAAATGTACATAATTAAATAAAAAAACATACCCTTCGTGCCCGAATTGTTCAAATACCCGAAATCTCCTCTAATTACTTGTGGTTTGAGAAGTTAGCATCATTTAAAATCCGGATCACATAAATAATTTCCAGCACCACACAAACCACATAAGGGATGAAAAAATGCAGAAAGACCGACTTATCAATGTCATACCCTCCGGTTTTCATAAGAAAAAGAAACAGGGCCAGTTTTACAAAACCGGTTACCATAAAGATAAAACCCAGCTGTTCCTTTAGGTGGTCGCTGGCCAGGATAATGGTAGTGGTGAATAAAAAAGTGATCCCGACATTAAATTTATAGGCGAAATTTATAAGTTCAAGAGAGCCATTAGGAACCAGAGCTGTGTAAATAAGATAGTGGATGGCATAGGTCACCCCTGTAACAAGGAACAGTAATAAGGAAAACCTTATTAAATGCTTATACATAAAGAGGGATTTTATTTATTGAAGTGCTTTAATTGCCTCAGGACAACATAAACCGAAGCAACCAGACCAAAAAGAACAAATCCTATGGTGAACCAGTTCTTTCCTGATGGATATTTCTCATCGAGCTTCTTCCCTATCCAGGCGCACACGAAAATGGTCGCCCCCATTTGGAAAGCGATCCCGGAAAAGATAGCCCAATTCTTAAGCTGACTTCTCTTCTTTTGGTCGTCGTTCTCCTTTTTCATTGTTTATGGCTTTCATCGCACCTCTCATGGTACAGGTAGCGTTAAAGGTAGCACCCGGCTCTACAGCCAGTTTACCTACCACAGCGTCACCTTCAATTACAGCAGTACTGCGAAGGCTCAAGGTACCGGAAATCTTTAGGTTTCCCGAAAATTTTCCTTCAATATCGGCATTTTCGCATTCCAGGTCTCCTGAAATGACTCCTTCTTTGCCGATCACGACTTTAGCCGGGGTTTTAATCGTTCCTTCCACACTGCCATCTATGCGGAAGCAACCCATTGCCTCAATATCTCCTTTGATCTTTGTGCCGTGTGAAATTTTGTTTTGTTCTTTGCTCAATTCAGATGTAGGTCGGTTCTTTTTTTCTTGTGCAAACATTAATAGGGGGGTGTTAGTAGAGATTGTAAATAATTTTCTAAGTTTTTATGGATCTGTACGATCCGGTAGTTTGGGGCTGAAATATAAAAAGAATTTTTCTGTATCTGGTATTTCTTATTAACAGAAAGTAGCTCTGCGAAACCTTCGGCTCTCTCAAGAGAACCAAAACCGTGTACTACTACCAGCAATTGCTGAGCATCATATACATCTTTCGAAATCTTAAGGTGTGAATAATTCAATTCCTGAAGTATTTCTTCTAACCTCTTCACGAATTGTTCTGCTTCCGCTTCCCTGGATTTTTCAAAAGGAAATACGAGTTTGAAGGAAGTCGCGGCAGAATCTGTTATAAATTCGGCGGCAGGCAAGGAAGGAATGGCTGTATTCAATAATTCTCTGGCCTTTTGACCTTCTGTAGATTGAGGATAATTTAGCGCGACGAAATTCAGACTTTCGGTATATTGGTTCAACCCATACAATCTTCCTTCGGCCATGGCTTTCAAAAGCTCCAGTTTTGGCACGATCTCATCGCCTGCAAATTTCTGAGTGAGCTCATTGCTTTGATTGATC
This sequence comes from uncultured Flavobacteriaceae bacterium, assembly GCA_964572365.1. Lineage (GTDB taxonomy): Bacteria > Bacteroidota > Bacteroidia > Flavobacteriales > Flavobacteriaceae > Salinimicrobium. The sequence goes on from CAZNFK010000069.1 coordinate 4,269, forward strand.
ACTTCTTCATATTGTTGTTTTTCATACAGAGAGTACAATTGCTCGTATAAAGCGGTAGGATTATTTCGGTCCTCTCGCAGGCTTTCCGGGTTCTTCAGGATGGCGGCATACCTGGATTCGGGAAATTGGGTGATAATATCATTTTTGAGGGATTGTGCCCTTGCCAGATCACCAAATTCAGTATAGATCTTATAGAGATTGTATTTGGTCGGCACCAAAAGTCTTTCTTCAGGATCATGTTGCAGCACAAGCTCCAGCCTTTCCGCAGCCAGTTCATTTTCATCAAATTTCTCACGATAGATCAAACCCAATTGGTAATTGGCAAAATTCCTGTCGCCCGCTATACTGTCAAGAATTGCGGGATCTTTCGGGATCTTTGCAAGATAAGTTTCCGCGTTAAATCGGGGGTCATCTTCTGTAACAGGCTGTACTGCCGAAGTATCTATGGTAGCCAGGTTACCTGCTTTCCCGCCGGTTCTCCAGTTGTCGGCAAGTTGCCTGTCGCCCCAAACCCTTTGGAATTCCTGCTTGCCGTAGGCCACAGTCGTTGGATTATAAAAATAAAATCCTGAACCCGGCGTAGGCATTCCAGGCATACCTGTTCTTTTCTTCTCAAAGTAATTCCCTGCTACATTTTCCTCCTCTGCCGCCACTACAGGATCTTCAAGGGACTTTTCTTTTAGTTGCGCGGCATAAGAGTTGAAGTATTCCCTTTGCTCTTCTTCTGAAAGTGCGGCAATTCTGAGGATGCTATCGGTTGACCTGGCAAGTTTTTCATAGTAGATCACATCATTGAGGTTATCCCTCTTCTTTTTTATGAGCCGATATTCCCGGGTATTTTGTGCAAGCTTCTGAAGGGTGCTGTCATAATAAGCTCCCGCTATTTCAAAATTGGCTGCGTCAAAATTGATGTTCCCAAGAGTTTCGTAGTCCAGCGACTGAAGGTAGAGATCTGACGAGGGAGACTGCAATGACTTATTATAATAATCTACGGCAAGATCTATAGAATCCATTTTGTAATGGAATTCGGCCAGTTCAAAATAGATCTTATCAAGGAATGGTCTGTTCTCCCGGTTCTCTGCAAGGTCGTTAAGATATGCGAGTAAAGCAGCTTTTTCACCGGGGGCCATATCCCGATTACGAACCTGTGCTATTTGGGCATTGATAAGATAGATACGCGGTGATTTTCGCTTTAGATCGATCACCTCCTGGTAAGCGAGGTTCGCACTATCTTTCTTGCCAAGCGCATCATAGAGTTGCCCGGTGATGAACCAGTATCTTCCTTCCTCCTTTTTGTCGTCGGTAAGTTGCGCTGCTTTCCTTATCTGCACCACGGCACTGTCAAGCGCGTTAATATTCATGTAAGCCTGCGCCAGGGCAGCCGAAGCGTTCGCCCTGTTCTCCTCTTCCAGCTTCTCGTCCTCCAGGATCTTTTTCAGGTTCTGTATGGCTAATTGATCGAATTCCAGACGCATATTGGCCTTTTCCCGCCAAATTTTAGCTTCATTAATGGTATTGCTTAAGGGATATTTGTGCAGAATATAGTTGAAAGCTTCAAGTGCCGGCACAAATCGCTGGTCGTAGTAGCGGGCTTTTCCAAGTAAAAGATAGGCTTCATCGATCTGCGGATTCTTTTCCCTTCCATCCAGTAACATGGAATGTCTCTGTATGGCTTTTACGGCCTTTTCTTCGGCCACGGCAAAATTAGGATTGCGGTTGCTCCCGGGAACCATTACCTCATCGGAAACCTGTAACCGCTCCACCGGCAGGATCGTCCAATAATTGTCCTGATAAGTTTGTGCGAGTTCTTCTTTTCCAAGCTCGAGGGCAAGATTGCCATTATACAAGGTGTTGTATTCTGCTGTAACGGCATGCCAGTTACGGTTCAGGAAAGTGTTCTTCTTCCTTGAACAGCCTACGATACCCGCCAACAGCAGCAGGAATAAAAAACCTTTTAGAAATGTTCTCAAACTGTGTCCCCTATCTTATTAGAAATAACTAAAATACCTCTTGATTTATTATTGTGAAGAGTAAAAATAGGGAAATTTTCTCAGCCTTTATTCCTGCCTGGGAACCATTTTCGCAACACATGGAGGCTTTATTCCAATGATGAGGGGCCGGTGAAAATATTTTCCTGCTGTTCCTCGAGCTGTTCACCCGCAAAAAACTGCTCCAGTTCCTTTAAGGTCGCTTCGGAAGTTTTTATATCCCTTACTATTTCCCCTTTGTCTAAAACCACTATTCGCTGACAAACTTCGGTTACATGAATGAGATCATGACTGGAAATGAGAAAGGTTACCTCAGACTTCAGGGTGATCTCCTTGATAAGGTTCTTCAACCTGATCTGTGTAGTTGGATCAAGGTTCGCGAAAGGTTCATCAAGGATCACCACTTCAGGATTCCCCAGGAGCGCGGCTACGATACCCACTTTCTTCTGGTTTCCTTTCGAGAGATCCCGAAGATATTTCCTCCTGCCAAGGATCTCTCCATTGAAGAAATCTTCAAAATCTTTTAGAAATGTCGCTACATCGGCTTTGTTTTGCCCTCGCAGCTCACCAATGAAATTGAAATATTCTTCGGGAGTGAGGTAACCAATCAGAAAGGTCTCGTCAATAAATGAAGAAGTGAAAGGTTTCCAGGCCTCGCTTTGATTTACCGTGATCTCATTATTAAAAACACTTCCCGTAGTGGGCTGTATGAGATCAAGCAGCAGGCTGAAAAATGTGGTTTTCCCTGCCCCGTTATTCCCAACAAGTCCAAAACTCTGACCACCGGGGATCTCCAGGTGTGGGATATTGAGAACACTGGTCCCGTTGTAAACTTTCGAAAGATTTGTAACTGTTATCATACTGCTTACTCTCCTGTTTGTTTAAAGCCATTGATCATGGCGTATTTACTTCTGACGTATGCCTGCTCCACAAGGTTCATTATAGAGGCTCTTAAAACCATCCCCAGCAAACCCAGAACCAGTAAAGTTCCGGCTCCTGCTTCAAAACCAAAGAACTTATTGACTGCCCAAAAGATGAGCACCGGAACGATCATAAGCGGCAGGGCAACAAGCCATTGTGCGGCTCCCGTACCCTGGTAGTTCATAAACGGGCTTTTCTCCAGTTCGATCCTCTTTCGGTTAAACGACCCGGCATATAATAAAACCGGCACATTCACCCCAATGTTGTAAACGGCACAACAAAAGTTTATCGCCAGGATCTTCCATCCGAAGTAAAGATATGGCGTTGCCAGAATAGTCAGTAAGACCACACTAAAGGTCATTAATCCGGCCTTTGAAGAAAGGTATTTTTTTAAGGGGATGTTCTGGGCCATCATCATTGAATAATAAGAGCTATCCCAGGAGGGAATGAATTGCCCAAAATTGATCATGAAGATCCCTGTCATGAATATTCCCACGAACACAAAAATCGCCGGCATGTTTTGATAGGTCTCCTGCGGATAAAATATCATGCCATAACCCAACAGGATCAGGGACATGAAAATGAGTGTCCTGGGCCTTTTATTTCGCCAAATGAGTTTCAGGTCAAGCTGCAGGAAAGGGGCAATATCTCCAAACTTCCTGGTCCACCCAAAATCACGGGTATTGGCTTCCTGCACTTTGCCCCGCAGAGATTCATCGAGATAAAACCTGCTTTCAAGCACCCTTCGGTTCCATAAATAAATACCGGCTAAAAGAATTATCGGTACAAGAGCGAGAAGCGGATAGATCACCAAATGATCAAGTGCAGAAGCAAAGGCTTCAGAAATACTAAAAATTCCGAAGTATTCCAGCAACACAAAAGCAGCTGCTCCAATAACATATGGCAGAAGTGATCTCAGGTTGTCGGCAAATTTCTTTTTGAGAAGAAAGTTTGCATAGTTAACACAAAGATCCAGTGCAAAAACGGCGACCATCCATCCGGTTACAGACCCTGCCGATATTTCAGATTTGTACATGGTGAAAATTCCGAAAGGAATGATCACCAGGAGAGGCAAAAAATTAAAGAAGGAGAACAGCGATTTCACCAGCACATAATCCACCACCTTTCGTTTGGGGATCGGGGTTGCGAGCAAAGGTTTTATGCTGATCACCGGCAGCGTTTGCATCATGAACCTCACTACCAGCTCCAGTAAGAACCATGAAAGCAGAAACTGGTTGACCATGAGCAAAGGCTCTTCCTCGGGGTAGAATTCTTTCATTAAGGGATAAAGCCCCAGGCCCAGCATTAAAAAAAGCAAAGAGAAATACAGGGCGAGAAATCCCATTAAAATTTTAAGCCCCAGGCTTTTTCCAAAACTGGAGGAACGAACGAATGCCTTCCACTGTAGACTTATAAAATGTTTGAACATGCTCAGGGTTTGCTTACAAGTCAGGAAATTTACAATTTTGTTACAAATTTTAAGTGCCATACTTTGTACTTTTGCGCCTAAAGAATTAAAATAATGAGTAAGTTTTTTCCTCTAAAGATCAAGGACGTAATTAGAGAAACTTCACAGGCCGTTAGCCTTGAATTTGAAATACCCGAAAATCTAAAACCGGAATTCACCTTTAAAGCCGGACAATATATCACCATAAAAACCGAGGTTGACGGAAAAGAGATCCGTCGTGCTTACTCACTTTGCACCCCACCTACAGACGAGACTTTTAAGGTTACGGTAAAAGAAGTAAAAGACGGGACTTTTTCGGTTATCGCCAATAACCGGTTGAAGCCGGGAGATGTACTGGAAGTGCACCCGCCCGAAGGAAAATTCATTTTTGAACCTTTGAACGATAAACATCCCCATACCTATGCAGCCTTTGCGGCCGGTAGCGGGATCACCCCCGTGCTTTCTATTTTAAAAACGGCTTTAGAGCAGGAAAAATACAGCCGCTTTGTGCTGGTCTACGGAAATAAAACTCCCGATGACACCATCTTTTTCAAGGAACTCCTCGAATTGCAAATGGAGCATCCCGACAGGCTGTTCGTTGAATTTGTTTACAGCCAGACGAATGAAGAGGATTCGCACTACGGAAGGATCGATGAAAGTACGGTCAATTATGTTCTGAAAAACAGGTTCCAGGATACCACATTTACCCGCTTCTATCTCTGCGGACCCGAAGCCATGATCAATCACGTTACCGAAGTGCTTCTGAAAAATGACATCGAAAAAGAAAAGATCCTTTTTGAGCTCTTCAATACCGAAGTTGAAGGAGAGGTAAAATCTGATCTGGAAGGTCAAACAGAACTAACCATAACTGTTGATGATGAAGTGACAACTTTTAGCATGGACCGGAATGCCACTGTACTTGAAGCAGCACTTGATCATGGTCTGGATGTACCTTATTCTTGCCAGGGCGGAATTTGCAGCAGTTGCGTGGCCCGTATCACCGAAGGAAAGGCCGAAATGGAGAAAAACTCCATTTTAGTGGATAGTGAGATCGAGGAAGGTCTGGTGCTTACTTGTCAGGCTCATCCCCTCACCCCCAACCTCAAGGTTGATTATGACGATGTTTAGATCGCAGGGATCATAACCAAATCTTTCTACGGAACTCAACTTTTTTGAAAGATCTGCCTTTGAGCTAAATGATAAAAATCACTTATTGGTTATTTGTTTAGGGTTATATTTATACCCACAAATATCTGGTAATGAGGATTTTAACTTCTTTTGGATGGGGCGCTGTTCTACTGTTGCATGTTCTCATTGCATTGCTAAGGATCCTGTATGCCGTTAAAGGAGGTTTTGACCTTGATGCCGAAGAAGCTCAATATTGGTTGTGGTCCAAATATCCTGACTGGTCTTATTACTCCAAACCGCCTCTAATAGCTTTTATTAATGGGGTCACCACGTCTCTTCTGGGAAGTGTGGCCTGGGCTGTACGTCTCAATGCGATCCTCCTGGGAAGTTTTCTGGGACTGGGGGTATATCATATCACCCGGCAGGTCTATGGGAATAGGAAGCTCGCTTTCATGGTATCTGCCGGGCTCCTTATCTTGCCTTCCTATCATTATGTTTCTCTTTTCTTTACTACAGATGTCCTGGCTGTGCTGGGCTGGATGTTCACTACTTATTATTTCTGGAGATCAATTCATGAAAACAGGTTAAGGTACTGGCTGCTTGCCGGCGTGAGTATGGGAATAGGTCTTCTGGGAAAATATACCCTCCTGTACTTCATTCCCTTCTCTTTACTCTACCTTATTTTTCTAAAGAGAAGATTACTTCTGCAAAAAGGTTACTACCTGTTCCTGCTTACCGCCATCATGCTTTTTTTGCCCGTTATTATCTGGAACCTCAACAACGGCTTACTGGGCGCGCTGCATGTTGCCCACCTTGCAGGTGCCGGAAGAGAATTTCCAGGCTGGTCCAAAGCATTCATTTACCAATCTGAATTCATAGGCGGCCAGCTTTTACTAAACCTCCCCTTGCTGTGTCTGCTATTTTTCTGGAAAAAGTTTCGGATAGGTGATCTCCTTAAGGGGGGTTTTGAACGATACATCCTGGCCACCGTAAGCTTCGTCTTCCTGAGTTTCTTTGTTCTTGCCTTTTATAAAAGGATCCGGATCAACTGGTTGTTGTTCTCTTATTTTCCGATGTACATCATCCTGCTAAGGGCGATTTTGAGATCGGGGATCATCTACAAAGCAAAAAGTTATCTTGCTGTTAGTTTTTTCCTTCTTTTAGGGCTATTGTTCCAACCCGTTTTTGCCGGCTTCAGCTTTCCTGGATCGAAGATCGTGCCGGTGAAAATCGATCCTTTCAGCAAGCTCATGGGGTGGCACCAATTGGGAGAATTCCTGGAGCGGGAAATAAGGCCTCTTACCAAAGGTAATGACTTTGTCATTCTTTCAGATAAATACCAAATAGCCGCGCAAATGGCATTTTACACCCCGGGGCAACCCGGCACTTACTGCCTTCCCTACGAACGGCGGCGAATGAATCAATATGACCTATGGGGAATACCTTCAGAAGTGACCGCAAGTAAGAAGCAGGTGGTCTTCATTAAAACGGCCCCACTGGAAGAGGACGAACTGCAATTATGTCTTATCCCTGCGGAAAAGATCACCTTCAGAACCCGATTTCCGGTTATGTACAAGGGGGAACAAATTAAAACGTTCTACATTTATATTTTAGACGGAATGCCCGAAGTAGAAGCAAATAAATCGATGTTCAACCGGTATTGAAAGTATTAACTGAGGATCTCCCTGATCTTTTCTATCACTTTTTCTGAAGGTATGCTGCGCATGGCATCTTCATAGCCTTCAGGAATGTCCTTTCCGTAAACCGATGTAGGGATAGCCGGATACTTCCGAAGATCGGGCAGCAGGGAATTGGAGTCCGGTTGTTTAAATGGAGTAAAGCCTGTGTAAGGATGAGTAAGCCCCCATAGTGTAATCACGGGAACACCAAAATTTGCCGCTAAATGTCCGTTACCGCTATCCATTGAAACCATGGCATCCAAGTTGGATATCAAGGCCAGTTCCTCCTCAAAAGAGATCTTTCCCGCTACGTTCACGGCATTTTTGAATTCCTGTTCCCAATTCTTCAGGATCTCGGTCTCTATCTTACCGCCCCCAAAAAGGAAAATTTTGAGGTTGTCATTTCCAAGCTCCCTCAGCACCTCTTTCATAAGATCTTCGGGATAACTTTTTGAATCATGTTGCGCAAAAGGAGCAATTCCCAGCCACTTTTTCGGCTCCTGACCTATTAATTCCTTTACTGCTTCGGGCAGTTTTCGTCGGTGCAAAGAAGTGGATTTTTGAAGGTCTATCGCAAATCCCAGAGCTGAAAACACATCTGCATAGCGCTGGTGAGTAGATTTCAGCCTTTTAAAAACCTTATGATCCTTGCGGGTAAGGGCTTTTTTCTCCCTTCTGCCCTTGTTGATCTGCTTTACGGGAATTCCCTGTAACTGAAAGAAAACCTTCAGAATATTTGATCGCAACACATTGTGAAGATCGGCGACTGCAT
>CAZNFK010000070.1:0-11743 GCA_964572365.1 uncultured Flavobacteriaceae bacterium
ATACTCAATACTCAATACTATAAAAAATGAATCTTACACTTAAAATATGGCGTCAGAAAGATGCCAACGCCAAAGGAGGAATCGAGACTTACCAATTAGGAGGGGTCGAGCCCGATATGTCTTTTCTTGAGATGCTGGATGTCCTTAACCAGGACCTCATAGACAAAGGAGAAGAGCCGGTGGTTTTTGACCATGATTGTCGTGAGGGAATTTGTGGAACCTGTAGTCTTCAGATAAACGGAGAACCACATGGACCCGATCGTGGGGTTACTACCTGCCAGTTGCACATGAGGATGTTCAACGATGGAGATACAATTGTTATTGAACCATTTAGGGCTAAAGCGTTTCCGGTGATCAAGGATTTGATCGTGGATAGAACTTCATTCGAGAGGATTCAACAGGCAGGGGGTTATGTTTCTGTGAACACTTCGGGAAATACCCAGGATGCGAATGCTATTCTTGTACCAAAAGATAAGGCAGATACTGCTTTTGATGCGGCTACCTGTATCGGTTGTGGTGCTTGTGTGGCAGCCTGTAAAAATGCAAGTGCGATGCTGTTCACCTCTGCAAAAGTTAGTCAGCTGGCTTTACTTCCGCAGGGAGAGATTGAAGCAGACAGGCGCGTGCTTGCAATGGTAGAGCAAATGGATAAAGAAGGATTTGGAAACTGTACCAACACCGGGGCTTGTGAAATTGAATGTCCGAAAGGAATTTCTTTAGAGAACATCGCGAGAATGAACAGGGAATACCTAAGAGCGAGCACTAAATAGCACTTTTAGAGCTACTATATTTTATTGAAGATCCCGGACTTTGCAGTCCGGGATTTTTTTTGCACCTTAAATAAAAAATCGAATGTCAGCAGTCAACAATATTTCCTCTAAACTTCCGAAGCACGAAACCAGCATCTTTTCAGTAATGGGGAAGATGGCCCGCGACCATGGTGCGGTAAACATGTCACAAGGGTATCCCAACTTTGAAACGGATGAACGTCTTAAGGACCTGGTGACCAAGGCGATGAAAGAGGGTTATAATCAATATGCTCCTTTGGCGGGTATTGGGCCACTCAGAGAGCAGATCGTGAACAAGATTGAATCCCTGCATAACAAGAAATACGATCCTAACAAGGAGATCACGGTTACCAACGGGGCAACACAGGCCCTGTTTCTTGCTATCACTGCTTTCGTGCATCCCGGTGATGAAGTTATCGTACTGAAACCGGCTTATGACAGTTATGAACCGGCAATAGAATTAAACGGGGGGAAACCTGTTCTTGTACAGATGAAAGGGAAAGACTATGAGGTGGACTGGAAAGAGGTGAAGGAAAAGATCACTGCCAAAACCAGGATGATCATCATCAATACGCCTCACAATCCAAGCGGCAGGGTCTTTTCTAAAGAAGATATGCAGGAGCTCGAAAACCTTTTACACGATACTAATATCATCGTGTTAAGCGATGAGGTTTATGAGCACATTATTTTTGACGGAGCGAAACACCACAGCGCCTCTACTTTTCCAGGACTTGCCGAAAGAGCGGTGGTTTGCGCTTCCTTCGGAAAGACCTTCCATAACACCGGTTGGAAATTGGGGTATTGCGTCGCGCCTTCCGAACTTATGGCCGAGATATGGAAGGTGATGGAGGTCAATGTCTTTTGCGTGCATCATCCCAGTCAGCGAGCCTTTGCAGAATATCTTAAAGAACCGCAACATTATCTGCAACTGGGAAGTTTCTACCAGGAGAAGCGGGACCGCTTTCTTGAGTTGATCCAAGAAACCGCCTTTAAAGCTATTCCGGCAAAGGGTACTTACTTCCAATTGCTCGATTATTCCGAGATAACCCAGGAATCCGATGTGGACTTTGCACGCAGGTTGATCACTGAGTATAATTTAGCCAGTATACCGGTTTCCGTCTTCAGTAAAGATCGGCTGGATCAAAAGCAGTTGAGATTCTGTTTTGCCAAAACAGATGAAACCCTGGTCGAGGCTGCAGAGATCCTCAAAAAAGTAAAATAATTACTACTCTTCCTGGCGCTCTTTCAGCTTTTCGTTTACAAAACCACGAACAACTTCTGTGGTAACTCCAAATATAACGTGGGCCAGCAGCTCGTGCATTTGAGTTTTCAGCGGGATCTTTTCAGGGCTTCTGTCCAGTCCCAATAAGGGGAGGCTGGTTTCGTGGGTGGTGGCCCAGGTGGTGCCGCCCAGGATGGCTCCATCGAGGATATTTACTTCAGTATCATCCCTTTTTCCGTAGCCATAAACTGCGCCCACGGTTGCGCCAAGGGGAATGTTCACCAGCTGTTCGACAATTCCTTCATTTTCCAGTTTTATAGGTGTGCCCGTGAATTTCACGGCAAGCTGGTCCATAACTTTCACCTGTGCAGATTTTTCATCGATCTTTCTAACCTGTAGAAACCGTTCTACCGTGGATTTTAGGGCGCTTCCGGCAAGACCTCCAATAAATCCTGCGAGAATTCCGCGGGAGGCATTTGAGGGAAAAGAATCTTTATCAAAAAAATTATTCAAACTCATTGCAATTGATTTTTTTAGGCAAATAAAGCTATTCATTGTAGGAGTGGTTTACAAGCATTTAACATGTATTTAGCAGCATCCCGTGAATTTTTGATAAATTTACATATGGCACAAAATCTAAAGACGGCGCTGCTTCAGGTCGACCTGGTTTGGGAGGATATTGAAGCGAACAGAAGAAATTTTGAGGAGAAAATAAAACAGCTTTCAGCAGATGTTGATCTTATCATTCTGCCCGAAATGTTTACCACCGGGTTTTCCATGAATGCGGAAGAGCTGGCCGAACCTCCAAAAGGTCCCTCTTTTGAATGGATGCAGAAAATGGCTTCGGAAAAAAATGCGGCGGTAACCGGTTCTATAATCACTTCTGAAAAAGGCCGTTTTTACAACCGTTTGTTTTTTGTCTTTCCCGATGGTTCTTCTGTAAAATATGATAAAAAGCACACTTTTACCCTGGCCAAAGAGAATGAAACCTATGCTTCGGGAACAGAAAAACTGATCGTCAACTATAAAGACTGGAAAATTTGTCCCTTGGTGTGTTATGACCTCCGGTTCCCTGTATGGGCAAGGAATACCGAAGATTATGACCTCTTGATCTACGTGGCAAACTGGCCCGCGCCCCGGGTTCATGCCTGGGATGTGCTTTTACAGGCACGCGCTATCGAAAATATGAGCTATTGCATAGGTTTGAACCGGGTAGGCCGGGATGGAAAAGACCTGGATTACGTAGGACATTCTGCAGTATATGACGGGTTGGGAAAAAGGGTTTCAATAAACACTTCAGAAACCGAATTTTCTGAAGAAATAATCCTTGAGAAATCCCACATAACCAAGATCAGGACGCAACTCCGCTTCCTGCAAGACCGCGATAAGTTTACTCTACATTGAATGTTTGGGTGACGTCCCAGTTAGCTCGTACGTCTAGCACATCTGGGAAATAAACCACTTTTTCGGGTTGCCTTCTTTCAAGGAATCTTCCGCTGTCCCAGATTCGGTTCTCATTGGTGTCATAAACGAGCCTGAGCAAGTATTTTCCGGGGTTGATATTCTCAAAATTCAGGGAGGTGCTTCCGGTGCTGTATTTTTCAGCCTTTACCTCGCCCTTTTCGGTGGTGAGCTGTAAGATCACAGGGAAGTTTGTGACGTTTTGAAGATTGATCACCAGGTTTCCATAGTCTGCAAAGGCTTTGGTTCTTAGCTGGGTCTTTAGAGTGTCGTTTACCTTTCCGAAGAAACCGGTAAAAGCACCAGGGTAAGCGGTAAGCCGGTAGGTTTGGCTTTCCTTCTTCTCAAAAGACACCACAAATTCATTTTTCCAGTTGTCATACTTGGTGGTAAAGGTGACCGGTAGAGTATCTTTATCAACAATTCTTATAAGTGAATCATTTGTAGCCGTTAAAGGGATATTTGGGAGGATCTTCAGGTTCTCTGCAAAATTAATGGTCGAGCTTGGTTCAAAAGTAAATTGGAGGGAGTCCCGATCCATTTTTTTTATCCGGGTCAATAATGTGTCCCGGTAGCCAGGCATTTCTGCAACGAACTGCAAACTATCTCTTTCCAGGTCGGGTTTGTACCAGTAATGCACCGTGTCTTTTTCCCTGTCTTTGGTGATCATGCTGACAAAATCTTCAGGTTTGGGAGAGATCATTTCGATCTTCAGACTGTCAGGTTCGGTCACTCCTTCATAGCCAAACAACAGGTGCTGCCCCGATTTTTGCTGAGGTCTAATAAATTTGAATTCGGGTTTTTCACTGAAGAGGATCAAGTCAAAAACACTTTCGGTGGGGATGGTTATATGTTCATCGGCAAAGGCGACCTTATCTGTTGCCGGGTCAAAAAGATAATTGTTATTGACGTCTTTCATCCCCACCAATTGATAGGTTCCTTCCTTCAGGTTTTTAAGTTCAAAAGTGGTGAGACTATCAAGGGTGTTGGTTACATAACGCGGAATCCTGTTGTAGATCACAGAATCTGAATAAGTGGAATCCACCTCATACAGCATGACCGAGATGTAAGGATCTGGAAGTTTCAGCAGGGCGTCCGACACGTTTCCGGCTACTGTAAGGGAGTCAATGTAAGGCCCCGTGGAAAAAGCATAGGTGAAAAAATCAAGCGGGTTCCCTTCGTTATTGTCTGTGATACTTCTTCCGAAGTTGATAGTGTAAGTAGTGTTAGGCTGTAGAGTATCGGTAATATTGATCCTGATGGATTTGTTGGCGGTTCCTAAAGGGGTGATCTCCGGCCGCGGATCCATGGGAGGCGAAATAATTATCTGCTTTTGCGGGTCTTTTATTTTAATGTATTCGTCAAAATAGATCCGTATCTCATTCGCGTCAAAATTGGTAGTGAAATTCTCCGGCCGTGCCTTAACATATTGTGGTGGGGTTTTATCAACTGGGCCGCCCTCGGGAGTGCCTCTTTTCGCGCAACCGGCAAGAACCAATGTGGTAAGGGTGATCAAAAAGTAAATGCTGGCAACTGGTTTTTTCATTCTGAAGAATTTGTACAAAGAAACAATTATTCTGTTATTTCTGAAAGCATCTCAATGCGTGACAGCCATAGTGGCTATACTGATCTTTACTCCTTTTACCTGCAGCAGTTTTTCTGCACAGGCCTCTAAAGTTGCCCCTGTAGTGACCAGGTCATCTACCAGGAGGATATGTGCATTTTCAATTTCCTCCGGGTGTTCTAACACAAAGGTTTCCCCAATGTTTCCCCATCGGGCGAACCGCTTTTTGACGGTCTGGGTTTGTGAAGCCGATTTTTTTAATAGGATGTGGTCCTTATAAGGCACTTGCAGGGCCTTGGAAATTTCCCGGCCAAAAGCTTCCACCTGATTAAAGCCCCTTTTTTTTAACTTTTTCTTATGAAGTGGTACGGGGATCACGACCGTGATCTCCCGGTAGTCTTTTACCTCCTTAAGTTCATTGCCCATCCAGGCTCCTAAAAAACTTCCGATCTCCTGGTGACCCTTGTATTTCAGGTTGTGGATGAGTTTTTGCACGATCTCCTTCTTCTCAAAAAGAAGCAGGGAAGTGGCATTCTCAACCGGAATCCTTCCATAGAAGATCGTTTCTACCGCATTTCCATCCTCCAGGTGGTAATAAGTAAGGGGTAGGGTGTGTAAACAGCTGGTGCACAGGACCTTTTCATTTCTATTCAGAGCAGTTTCACAGCCGTTGCAAAGCCGGGGAAATATAAAATCAACAAAATCGTGAAACATTTGTTAAGGAATTAGTAAAAACAGGCGCAAATCCTATAAATTTACAAAGTAAACCGAAATCTCAAGAATTATGGCTGAAGAAAAAAGTAATAATGCTTTAAAGATCTTAACCGGCGTGCTGGCAGTTGCACTTATTGCATTAGGAATATACACAGTAAAATTCTACAATGAGGAAAAAGAGAACCAGGAATTGCTGCAAAAGGAAAAAACAGTGATCGAAGGTGAACTCAACGATCTTATCGTAAAATATGACGAAGCTATTGCTGAAAATGAAGGCCTTGACAGTGAACTGGTGGCTGCAAGAGAAAAAATAGTTGCTCTAAGGGATTCTGTGCAGGACATGGAAGCAAACCTGGCGCTTATCTCCCGTTACCGACGTGAAGTGAGTAATCTTAAAGCTGAAAAAGAAGAATTATTCAGGGTTGTAGATAGTCTGAGTAATCAAAATAGAATGTTGATCACAGAAATTGACAGTACCAACAACGTCCTTCTTGAAAGAACGAGGGTGTCAGATTCTTTGAAGGCTCAAACTCAAACCATGGCGAACCAGATCGACAGGGCTTCACAACTTAAGGTAAGTAATTTGCGAGGAGAGGGAGTTATTGAGCGGAACAGCGGTCGTCTTGTAGAAAATGACCGTACCAGGAGAGTTGACAAGATAAGGACCTGTTTTTCACTCACACCAAATGCCCTGGCAGAAGCTGGTGAAAAAGAACTTTATGTGCAGGTATACAACCCTAACAACAATCTGGTGGGAGACCAGATCGCCGTACAACACGATGGTGGGGTGATGGTGTACAGTGCCGCAACAAAGGTGTTCTATGAAAATGAAGAACTTGATGTTTGCATCCTGGCCAATACCGTAGAAGAGAACCTTATCGAAGGAACCTATAAAGTGCTGGTATACAACGGTCCAAATTTAATTGGGGCAACTACCTTTGATCTCCGGTAAAACCTAACTTTAAATAATAGAGCCGCTTTGATAGTAATCAGGGCGGTTTTTTTATTTTTGTCCTATGGCAAAACAAGAAGATCTTTTTAAAAATGTTATTTCCCATGCCAAGGAGTATGGGTATATATTCGCATCAAGTGAAATTTACGACGGGCTAAGTGCAGTCTATGATTACGGACAGAACGGAGCCGAATTAAAAAAGAATATCCGCGATTACTGGTGGAAGAGCATGGTGCAACTGCACCAGGAAATAGTGGGCATAGATGCTGCTATTTTAATGCATCCTGCAACATGGAAAGCTTCCGGCCACGTAGATGCCTTTAATGATCCGCTTATCGACAATAAGGACTCCAAAAAGAGATATCGTGCCGATGTTCTGGTTGAAGATCATGCTGAAAAGATCTATCAGAAAGCCCAGAAGGAAATAGAAAAAGCCCGAAAAAGGTTCGGTGATTCCTTTGACGAAGAGCAATTTGTCACTACCAATGACCGGGTGCAGAGATATCTTGAACAAAGGAAAGAGATCCTGGAAAGGTTAGGGCGCTCTTTGACCAATGAAGACCTGAAAGATGTAAAAGACCTTATCGAAGAACTCGGTATAGCCGATCCTGAAACCGGTTCAAAGAACTGGACCGAGGTGCGACAGTTCAACCTGATGTTTGGAACCAAGCTGGGAGCTTCAGCCGAAACTGCTACCAACCTTTACCTTCGACCGGAAACGGCCCAGGGTATATTTGTGAACTTTTCAAATGTGCAGAAGACCGGAAGGATGAAAATTCCTTTTGGGATCGCCCAGACCGGAAAGGCTTTTAGAAATGAGATCGTGGCGAGACAGTTCATATTCAGAATGCGTGAATTTGAACAAATGGAAATGCAGTATTTTGTTCGCCCGGGAGAGGAATTGAAGTGGTACGAGCACTGGAAAGAGATCAGGTTAAAATGGCATTTATCCCTTGGTTTGGGAGAGGAGAATTATCGTTTTCACGATCATGATAAGCTGGCACACTATGCCAACGCTGCAGCAGATATTGAATTCAACTATCCGTTCGGGTTCAAGGAGTTGGAGGGAATACATTCCCGTACAGATTTTGATCTTAAGGCTCATGAAGAACATTCGGGTAAGAAATTAAGATTTTACGATCCCGAACTTAAGGAGAACTATGTCCCTTATGTGATCGAGACCTCTATTGGACTTGACAGGATGTTCCTGGCGGTACTTTCGGCTTCTCTTAAGGAAGAAGAATTGGAAGATGGCAGCTCCAGGACTGTATTGAAATTGCCGGCGATCCTTGCCCCTTATAAGGCGGCCGTTTTGCCATTGGTGAAAAAGGATGGTTTGCCCGAACTGGCCAATGAAATTATTGAGGAGCTAAAATGGGATTTCAATGTGCAGTATGATGAGAAAGACGCGATTGGAAGAAGGTATCGAAGACAAGACGCAGCCGGTACGCCATTATGTATCACTGTAGATCATGAGTCTCTTGAAAACAGGACGGTGACCGTGCGTTTCAGGGATACTATGGAGCAGAAACGAGTCCCGGTTTCAGAACTTTCAAAAGTAATAGGTGCTGAGGTTAATTTCCAGCACTGGATGAAGAAGTAGGAAATGTTTCTATAATTTAAGTTAAAAAAAGGATAATTCAGCTTTGGATTATCCTTTTATTGTTTGCACTCTTTTTTAAATCTGTAAATTTAGGCGATCAAAAAGGCCTCCCTGCATGATGAATAAATACCGTTTTTTATTGCTTCTGATCTTTTTGTTGAGCGGGAAACTTTACTCCCAGGTCAACGAAAGGGCAAAACCGGTATTAACAGGATCTTCCCATGCGATAAGCACAGAGGCCATTTCTACGAAAGACCTGCTGCCGCCATCTGGTGAGTTTAAGATATATAATCCGAAGAATCGTAGCTCAAATATTGTAGTTCCCGGGAAGGGATATCCCAAAACCATAGATGCTGCCTGGCAAAAAGACGCGGGGAAGATCCCGGGGAAAAAGCCAATTCTGACATTTGACGCAGCTACTTCTGGTTCCACGCCTACAGACCCTACAGGTGCTGTTGGTCCTAACCATTACGTTAACGCCTGGAACTCGGCTTTTGCCATTTACGACAAGGAGGGAAATATTCTTTCCCCACCTGCCGATCTTAAAACCATTGGCGGGAACTTTGCCGATGAAGATCTTGGCGATCCCATAGTATTTTATGACAGTTTTGCCGACAGGTTTTTGATCACCCAGTTCAGTGATTCTCCAAACAGTTTACTGGTTGCCGTTTCAAAGGGACCCGACCCTGTGAATCATGGCTGGTACACCTACAGATTTGCCACAGGCACCTTCCCAGATTATCCTAAGTTCTTTGTTTGGGGAGACGGGTATTACGTCACCACCAACCAGGATCCCGATGAAATAAGGGCTCCTGGCGATCAGGATGACGGGCTTAATGAGGTTGTGTACGTTTTGGAAAGGGATAAAATGCTGCAGGGCCTAGAGGCGCAACATTTAGGTTTTCCTCTACCGGGAATTAGGGTGAATGGTTTCTACAGCCCCGCCGGATTTTTTGCAGTCGGTGAAGAATTACCCCCGGTTGGGAATTCTCCCATTATCTATTACCAGGATGATGCATGGCTGGGAGTGAATGAAGATCACCTCAAAATGTGGGTGGTGAACGTAGATTGGAAAGAACCTTTGAATTCTACTATAGAAGAATCACAGACAATAGGTCCTTCAGAAGGAGTGACCCCATTCCATTCGGTTTTTGACGGGGGGTCTTTTCAGAATCTTTCTCAACCCGGCAATGCGCCCGATGTGGATGCTTTACAAGGGGCTGTTATGTACCCAACTGCCTTCAGGCAATTTCCTACACACAATTCGGTAGTGTTCAATTTCGTGGTAGATATTGATCCTTCCGCAGTAGAACACGCGGGGATAAGATGGTATGAGTTAAGACAAGACTCCGGGGGTGGCCCCTGGAGTGTTTACCAGGAAGGAACCTATGCGCCCGACAATAGCGATCGCTGGTGCGGAAGCATAGGTATAGACAAAAATGGTAATATTGGTCTTGGCTTTACGGTTCTAAACGATAATCCCGAAAATCCGATTTATCCTTCTTTGAGATACACCGGAAGGTATGCCGGCGATCCTTTGGGAACCATGACGCTGCAGGAAGAAACCATCGTAGAAGGCGCTGCCCCCGATCCCAGCAACAGGTATGGAGATTATTCCCACATGACCATAGATCCTGTGGACCAGGAAACATTCTGGTTCATTGGAGAACATTTTGGTTCCGGGTCAAGGCTGAATACCGTTGGGGTATTCAGGATCGCACCTGAATTTGCCAATGATATTGGGATCGTGGATATTGTAGCTCCTGAAAATGGAACCCTTGGCACCCGGGAAGAAATTACCGTTACCATTCGTAACTTCGGAAGTAATCCTCAATCCAATTTCCAGGTTTCCTATACTGTCGATGACGGAAACACCGTAACAGAGACTTTTTCCGGCACCATTGAGGCTACAGCGCAGGTTAACTTTACCTTTTCAACAGGAGTAGATCTTTCAGAAATAGGGGAAAATTATACCTTTTCGGCAAGTACAGAACTGGAGGGTGATGAGAATCCTGAAAATGATACATATACCGAGATTATCAAAAATCTGCCTCCGAACGACGTGGGAGTAACGGCCATTCATTCACCCGAAACCGGCGAGAATTTAGGTCTTGAAGAGGTAGTGGTGACCGTACAGAACTTTGGAGGGGAGCCTCAAACTGATATCCCGGTGGCTTACCGGGTAGATAATGGAGATTTGATTACCGAAATGATCAACGAAAGCCTGGGGGTGGGAGAAGAATTATCCTATCAATTCCAACAGCTTGTGGATCTTTCGGCACCCGAGAAATATACTATCTACGCGACCACCCTTCTTGAGGAGGATTCGAATAAAGAAAATGATGATACAGAAAAGATCGTGGCGAATCTCAATTGTATTCCAAGGGGGTCTGACTGTTCCTTTGGTGACGGGATCTTCGATTTTTACCTGCAGGAAATTGTTAATGAGAACATCTTTTGCACCAACGGGTATCATGACTTTATTGGCCTTTCCACCCGACTCGATCGCACCCAGGGTATCTTCCAGGTCGGGGTTTCCAGTCGTTTCTCGGGGAACAGGTTCTCCCTTTGGATCGATTTCAACGACAATGCCTTTTTTGACCGGAATGAATTGCTGATCAGCTCGGCTTTGATCCCTACGGCTAATGAGGTACACGTTTTTGAATTCCGTATTCCTGAAGATGCGCCCCTTGGGGAACATTTGATGAGAGTTAGAGCCGGGGATACAGATTATGGCGGCGATCTTAACGACCCGTGCGACGTGATGGATTACGGAAACACGATGGATTATTCTGTAGTGATCGTGAGTGATATTGAAGAATCTGTTCTGGATGATTCGAAACTCGTGATCAGCTCGGCAGACGGTGAGATATTCGACATCAATCTTAACACCGGTTACCAGCAATCATTATGGATCACCGTACACGACCTGTTGGGCCAAAAACTGGTTGAGAACAAGATCGAGAAAGGCTTTAGGGGCTATGAATATATGCTCGACATGTCTTACGCTGCTACCGGAGTTTACCTTGTAAGGGTGGGTACCCGAAACGAAGGAAGGGTGAAAAGGATCATCGTTCGGTAAGTTTTCTTTTCTTTATAATTTTCATTTCGGTCTTCGTCAGGATGTTTCGAAAATGCTATTTTTGAGCTTCAGGAAAAAAAGACAACATGAAGATTATCTCCTACAATGTTAATGGAATAAGAGCGGCCATAAGAAAAGGATTTGTGGAATGGCTGGAGCAGGTGGATGCCGATGTGGTATGCCTTCAGGAAATAAAAGCCAATCCCGAACAATTCGATCAAAGTTTATTCGAAGATATAGGGTATAAATACAATTCCTGGTTCCCGGCGGTGAAAAAGGGCTACAGCGGAGTTGCCATTCTGAGTAAAATAGAACCCAAAAATGTCACTTTTGGAACCGGAATAGATTATATGGATT
>CAZNFK010000071.1:0-11192 GCA_964572365.1 uncultured Flavobacteriaceae bacterium
AAGGATATTCGACCCCAGAAGCGGAGCTATTCCTATTTCATATTATGATTACGCTACTCCCATCCATGAACCCATTCTGAAAAGATATGCGATAAGGCACCGGTTGGAAAAGAAAGACCCTAATTCTGCCGTTAGTGAGCCGGTAAAACCCATCATCTATTATCTCGATCCCGGAACTCCCGAGCCGGTGCGATCTGCACTACTTGAAGGAGCCGGCTGGTGGAACGAGGCTTTTGAGAATATTGGATATAAAAATGCTTTCCAGGTAAAAATGTTGCCCAAAGATGCCGACCCGCTTGATGTTAGGTACAACGTTATCCAATGGGTGCACCGGTCCACCAGGGGCTGGAGTTATGGAGCAAGCGTGGTGGATCCGCGAACGGGAGAGATCATCAAAGGTCATGTTAGCCTTGGGAGTTTACGTATTCGGCAGGATTTCATGATCGCGCAGGCCCTCATGGACAGGCCTTTTGAGGAGAGCGATGAAAACCATGAGGAGATGCTGGAGATGGCCCTGGCAAGGATCAGGCAACTTTCGGCCCATGAAGTTGGGCATACCATTGGTTTTGCCCATAACTTTGCGGCCAGTGTCAATGATCGGGCATCGGTGATGGATTATCCGCATCCGCAATTTTTGCTGAAGAACGGAAAAATAGACTTTTCTAAAGCTTACGATACCGGAATAGGAGAGTGGGACAAAGTAACCGTGAAATACAGCTACGCCGATATTCCGGAAAATACTTCGGAAAGGGCATTTTTGAATACTGTGATTTCAGAAGCTACAGCTAAAGGCCTTCAGTTTATAACCGACAGTGACGCCCGGGCTTCAGGCGGAGCGCATGCCAATGCACATCTGTGGGACAACGGGAAAAGCGCGGTGGAAGAACTGGAAGACATACTGAAGGTTAGAGAAGTGGCGATCGGGAATTTTTCCGAAGAAAATATAAGAGAAAATGAGCCCTTTTCGGTACTGGAAGATGTTTTCGTGCCGCTGTATTTCCTGCATCGTTATCAAACGGAAGCAACCGTGAAATTAATTGGGGGACTGGATTACAATTATGCGGTGAAAGGAGGGGAGGAGGATACTTTCAGGCTGCTTGAAGAGAAGCTTCAGGAAGAGGCTTTGGATGCTGTTCTTAAAACCCTTTCCGCGGAAGTGCTGGCGATACCTAAAGATAAACTGGAGCTTTTTCCTCCGCGGGCTTACGGCTATAACCGAAGCAGGGAATCCTTCAAAGGAAATACCGGGGTGGCATTCGATGCTCTTGGAGCCCCGGCAACCGCCAGTGATTTTACTCTCACCTTGCTGCTGCATCCGGAAAGGGCGGCAAGGCTGGTGCAGCAAAACGCACTTTACAATAACCAACCGGGCCTTCGGGCAGTGCTTGAAAAGTTAATTTCCGGAACCATAAAATCCTCCAGGGAAGAAGAATATCTTCAAAAAGTGCAGAACACCATTAACTTCAATGTTCTGCAGCATTTGATCTCCCTGGCGCTACATCCCGAGGCTACGCCACAGGTGAAGGCAGAGGTCAACCGGTCGATTAACGAGCTGCAAAAATGGCTAAAAGGGAAACAGGAGGTGATCTACCAGCAAATGCTGCTGGAGATCGAGACCTTCCGAAGAGATCCCGCTTCCTATAAAACAAAACCCACAGCACCTAAAATTCCCGATGGTTCGCCAATAGGAAGCTACAGGTGTGAGTGATTATTAAAAACTGAATTCAATGAAAGAAATAGATTTACGAAGTGATACCGTGACCAGGCCTACCACTGGCATGCTGCAGGCCATAATGAGCGCAGAGGTGGGCGATGATGTGTACAAAGAAGACCCCACGGTCAATGAACTGGAAAGAAAACTGGCCAATATGTTTGGAATGGACGAGGCCTTGTTCTTCCCCACAGGAAGTATGGCCAACCAGGCAGCGATCAAATTACATACCCAACCGGCTGAGCAGTTGATCTGTGATAAATGGGCACATGTGTTTAACTATGAAGGGGGAGGTGCCTCCTTTAACAGCGGAGTTTCCTGTAAGCTGTTAGATGGGAACAGGGGAATGATCACTGCAGAGCAGGTGGAAGAGAATATCAATCCGCCTGATTTTTACCACAGTCCGTTAACTACTTTGGTTTGCCTGGAGAACACTACCAATAAAGGTGGGGGAGCCTGTTATGATTTCGCGGAGATCAAAAAGATCAGAAAAGTTTGTGACAAGCACAACCTGGGACTGCACCTGGATGGAGCCCGACTTTTTAATGCCCTGGTGGCGAAAAAAGAGGATCCTAAAGCCTACGGAAAGATCTTCGACAGCATCTCTGTATGTCTCTCAAAAGGCCTGGGTACACCAATGGGTTCTGTGCTGATAGGGAACAAAAAGGTCATGAAGAATGCCATGCGGGTGAGAAAGGTGCTTGGCGGCGGAATGCGGCAGGTAGGTTTCATGGCTGCAGCAGGAATTTATGCTTTAGATAATAACGTGGAGCGGCTTTCAACAGATCATAAAAGAGCTTCTGAAATAGGAGAGGTACTGCAGGGGCAGGCTTATGTAAAAGAAGTAGAACCTGTAGAGACGAATATCGTGATCTTTTACCTTCAGAATGCTTCAGATGAAGCAAAGTTCATGAAAAAGCTTCAGGAGGAGAAGATCAGGATCAGCAACATGGGGCAGGGGAAATTGAGGATAGTGACCCACCTGGATTATTCCGAAGAAATGCACCAGCGATTTATAAAGGTGCTGCGATCAATTAAGCTGTAGTTAAAGGAAAAAATAAGGCCGGTCGAAAATTCCATTTTTGACCGGCCTTTTCTGTGGTTTAAATTTTATTTCAGCATATCGTTCATACCGGGTATATCGGGCATGCCTTCTTTGGCGACAGCCGCAAGTTCGGCCTCGTTCACATCGGTAGCCTTTTTGATCGCTTTGTTAAGGGTAAGGATCAGGTAATCTTCTAATTGCTCTTTATCCTCCATCAATTCATCTGCGATTTCGATTTTTTTGATCTCCCTGTTGGCAGTAATGGTTACCTTTAGTAAACCGTCACTTGATGCCTCATCCAGCAGGACAGTTTTTAAGCGTTCTTTGGTTTCTTCTACCTTTTGCTGGGTTTCTTTGATCTTATTCATCATACCCATCATATCTCCAAACATAGTTTCAGTTTTTAGTGTGTAAATACAAAAATACCAAATTAGGCTATATGAGTAACTAAGGATGACAGTTTTAAGTTTTCTTTATTAGAAATCTTACCTTTGTTGCCGGTTCTTAAAATGAGAAAATGAAAGTTGCTGAAAAAGAAATACAACCCCCAAAAGCCAAAATTATCCCGGTGAAACTCGAGAAGCATGGTGACGTTAGAGTGGATAATTACTTTTGGCTCAGGGAGCGTGAAAATCCGGAGGTGATCGATTATCTCACCCGGGAGAATTATTATAATGAGCAGATGACTGCCCATACCATGGAACTACAGGGAAAATTGTTTGAGGAAATGAAAGGGCGTATCAAGGAAGATGACTCTTCGGTTCCTTATAAACTGAATGGGTACTGGTATATAACCCGATATGAAAAAGGAAAAGATTATCCGGTTTACTCGCGTAAAAAGGAAACTTTGGATGCCCCAGAAGAGATCCTCTTCGATGTAAATGAAATGGCTAAGGGATATGATTACTACCGGCTTGGCGGACTTAATGTAAGTCCCGACAATAAACTGATCGCTTTCGCAGTAGACACGGTGAGTCGCAGAAAATATACCATCCAGATCAAGAACCTGGAAACCGGGGAGATCCTTCCTGTAAAAATAAAAACTACTACCGGAGGCTCTACCTGGGCAAACGATAATAAAACGCTTTTTTACGCCCGCAAGGATGAAGAAACCTTAAGAAGTGACAAGATCTATAAACACCGGCTGGGAACCCACCCTAAACAGGATGAATTGGTGTTTTTCGAAGAGGACGAAACCTTTCATACCTATGTTTATAAATCAAAGTCTGATAGATATCTTATCATAGGATCGGACAGTACACTTACTTCTGAATACCGGTTTTTGGATGCCGACAATCCAGATGGCGAATTCAAGGTAGTACAGCCCAGGATTAGGGGTGTAGAGTACAGCATCTCTCATTTTGAAGATCATTTTTATATCCTTACCAACAAAGATGGCGCTACCAATTTCAAGTTAATGAAGACCCCGGTTACTGCAACCGGAGAAGAAAACTGGGTAGAAGTGGTTACCCACAGCGAAGATGTTTTGCTGGAAGATATAGATATCTTCAAAGAGTACCTGGTGGTGAGTGAACGCAGCGATGGTTTGAACAAGATTAGAGTAACCCGGTGGGACGGTTCAGACGCTTACTTCCTGCCGTTCGACAATGAAACCTATACAGCCTATACCGGGGCAAATCCCGATTTCGATACTGAAATTCTCCGCTATACCTACAATTCTTTGACGACTCCAACACAGGTAGTGGATTTTAATATGAGAACCCGGGAAAAAGATGTGAAAAAGGAGCAGGAGGTGCTCGGTGGTAAGTTCCGGAAAGAAAATTACGTATCTGAAAGGATCTGGGCCACCGCCCGTGACGGGGTTAAGATCCCTATGACCCTGGTTCATAAAAAAGGCTTGAAAAAGGACGGATCGAATCCCGTGCTGCAATATGCCTACGGATCGTACGGCTCTACAATTGATCCTTATTTTTCCATTGCGAGGCTCAGCCTGCTTGACCGTGGTTTTATCTTTGTTCTTGCCCACATCAGGGGCGGGGAATACCTGGGGAGAAAATGGTATGAAGAGGGGAAGCTGCTAAAGAAAATGAACACTTTTACCGACTTTGTGGATTGCTCCAGGCACCTCATCAAAGAAAATTATACTTCCGAAGAACATCTCTATGCCAGCGGTGGTTCGGCAGGAGGATTATTAATGGGAGTGGTTGCGAATATCGCTCCGCAATTTTATAATGGTATCATCGCATCTGTGCCTTTTGTCGATGTGGTTACTACTATGCTGGATGATACGATTCCACTTACTACAGGTGAGTATGATGAATGGGGGAATCCCAACCTGCCCGAATTTTACCATTATATGAAATCTTATTCTCCCTACGATAATGTGAGGGCGCAGAATTACCCGAATATGCTGGTCACCACGGGATTACATGATTCCCAGGTGCAGTACTGGGAACCGGCTAAATGGGTGGCCAAATTGAGGGAGTTGAAAACTGACGGAAATAAGTTGTTGTTCCACACCAATATGGAAGCGGGACATGGTGGTGCTTCAGGTCGTTTTGAGGCGCTGAAGGAAGTCGCAGAGGAGTACGCCTTTCTGCTGGATTTGGAAGGAATTGACCAATAATTAAAAAATTTGACTTAAATTTGCTGCGTTTTGTAATCGTGTTTGGTGATTTCCTAACAAGCAGGATTATTGTAGATAACTTCAATTTATGAGAGAAGATTTACAGGTTTTCGACAATGTGTTGCAATTAATCGGTAACACCCCCCTAATAAAGTTAAACCGGATCACACAGGATTTCAAAGGAGACTTCTTCGCTAAAGTAGAAGCTTTTAATCCGGGACATTCCACCAAAGATAGAATTGCACTTTATATCATAGAAGAAGCCGAGAAAAAAGGTATTCTTAAACCCGGTGACACTATTATTGAGACCACATCTGGTAACACAGGTTTCAGTATAGCCATGGTGAGCATCATTAAAGGGTATGATTGTATACTTGCCGTTAGTTCCAAATCTTCTAAAGATAAAATAGATATGTTGCGCTCTATGGGCGCGAAAGTATACGTTTGTCCTGCACATGTTTCGGCAGATGATCCACGGTCTTACTATCAGGTGGCTAAGAGAATGCATGATGAGATAAAAGGCTCTGTCTATATCAATCAATATTTCAATGAGCTGAATATTGAAGCTCATGTACGCACTACCGGGCCCGAGATCTGGAAACAGACAGAAGGTAAGATCACTCACCTGGTTGCCTGCAGCGGAACCGGAGGTACCATTTCGGGAACAGCTAAATTCCTGAAGGAGCAGAATCCTGATATAAGAGTTATTGGGATCGATGCTTATGGATCTGTTCTCAAAAAATATCATGAAACCGGAGAGTTTGATGCTGCAGAAATTTATCCGTACAGGATCGAAGGTCTGGGAAAAAACCTCATTCCTACCGCGACAGATTTTGAAAGCATAGACAAATTCATCAAGGTAACCGATGAAGACAGTGCACACACTGCTCGTGAAATTGCAAAAACCGAAGGTCTTTTTGTTGGTTATACCAGTGGGGCAGCCATTCAGGGAGTCAAACAACTTGCAGAAGAAGGTGAGTTTGACAATAATAGCCGTGTAGTGGTCATTTTCCCCGATCACGGTTCCCGATACATGAGCAAGGTCTATAGCGATGACTGGATGAATGAACAAGGATTCTTCGACAGTAAACACGAAAAGACCACCAACAGGATCGAGTTCGTAAAATAACCTGCTCAGGTTTTTTTTCCGTTTTTTTTCAGAAGCAATCTTAAAGGGACAATTATATCTTAAAATTTTCCTTTTTTGAATCAGCCTGCGACTTTACTTCTGCTGAAGCAGAAGTGTTAAAGTATGTACGAAACAGATGTTTTTCAGCGTTCTGGGGAGAAACAAATTATGCGGTTGCTATTAATTTATTACTTTTGCAGTAAGTTAAAAAAATTATAAAATGGCAGATTTATTTGACAAGATATACAAGGATAAAGGACCATTAGGTAAATGGGCAGAACAGGCAGAGGGATACTTTGTATTCCCTAAATTGGAGGGTCCTATTTCTAACCGAATGAAGTTTAGAGGTCAGGATGTCATTACCTGGAGTATCAATGATTACCTTGGGTTGGCGAACCATCCTGAGGTGAGAAAGGTTGATGCCGAAGCTGCTGCACAATATGGTTCAGCATATCCTATGGGTGCCCGTATGATGAGCGGGCATACAGATCTACATGAAAAACTGCAGGATGAACTTGCCTCTTTCGTGAACAAAGAAGCTGCTTATCTGCTCAACTTTGGATACCAGGGGATGGTTTCTACCATAGACGCTTTGGTTTCAAAGAAAGATGTAATCGTTTATGATGTTGATGCACACGCCTGTATCATTGACGGAGTACGTCTTCACCTGGGTCAACGTTTTACCTATAAGCACAACGATCTGGAAAGTATTGAAAAGAACCTGCAACGAGCAGAGAAGATAACAGAACAAACCGGCGGCGGGATCCTGGTGATCTCTGAAGGAGTGTTCGGAATGCGGGGAGAGCAGGGTAAACTGAAAGAGATCGTAGCTTTAAAAGAGAAGTACGATTTCCGACTTTTTGTTGACGATGCTCATGGCTTCGGAACCCTGGGAGCTACCGGGGCAGGAGCCGGAGAAGAGCAGGGTGTACAGGACGGAATAGATGTTTACTTCGCTACGTTCGCAAAATCATTGGCCAGTACAGGAGCTTTCATTGCTGCCGACCAGGAGATTATTGACTATCTTAAGTACAATCTGCGTTCGCAGATGTTTGCAAAGTCGCTCCAGATGCAGCTGGTAGTTGGAGCTTTGAAAAGGCTGGAAATGTTACGCACCATGCCCGAACTTAAAGAAAAGCTGTGGGAAAATGTTAACGCACTTCAAAGCGGGCTTAAAGAACGAGGTTTCGATATTGGAACTACTCAAAGCTGTGTGACTCCGGTTTACCTGAAGGGTAGTATTCCTGAAGCTATGGCCTTGGTAAAAGATCTTAGGGAAAATCACGGAATCTTCTGTTCTATTGTGGTTTATCCGGTTATTCCAAAAGGACTTATTCTTTTAAGATTAATACCTACCGCGACACATACACTGGAAGATGTAGAGGAAACGTTGACAGCTTTTTCAGCCATCAGGGAGCGCCTTGAAAATGGTACTTACAAAAGGCTTTCGGCCGGGGTAGCAGCTGCCATGGAGAAATAAGACATTATGAATATTATATAGAGATCGATCCCCGCTTTGGCGGGGATTTTTTTTGCTTTATTCTGAAATGATTTCCCGGGGTTTATAAAAAGTTTAATAAAAAGATGATTTAAGAATTGTAATTTAAGTAGTTGATAATCAGGTTTGAAAAAAGAAAAGATACACACTATGAAAGATTTGAAAATTGCTGTTATCTATTACAGTTCTACAGGAACAAATTATCAACTTGCTCAATGGGCAGTAGAAGCGGCCAAGGAAGCCGGAGTAGGAGAGGTTAGGTTGCGGAAGGTAAAGGAACTTGCACCAGAAAAAGCTATTGCTGCAAATGAAGATTGGAAGAAACATCTTGAAGCAACGCAGGATATTGAAGAAGCCTCAATTGAGGATCTTGAATGGGCAGATGCCTACGTATTTAGTATGCCTACCCGTTATGGAAACTTACCCTCCCAATTCCAGCAGTTCCTCGATTTGACAGGAGGATTGTGGTATAACGGTAAACTGGTGAATAAAGTAGTAACCGGAATGACGAGTGCAAGCAATGCCCATGGAGGCCAGGAGTCGACCCTACTTTCTTTATATAAAACCATGCATCACTGGGGATCGATAGTGGCTGCACCCGGTTATACAGATGAGGTGATGTTCAAGGCAGGAGGAAATCCTTACGGCGTAAGTGTTTCTGCAGGGAAGAATAATTTAAATGACAATATAAAAGCAGCAGTTAATCACCAGGTTAAAAGGGCGCTTCAAATCGCCGGCTGGGTGGTGAAGGGAAAGTAAAAATTTCCTGAATAATTATTTGCCAGTTAAAATAATTGCCATAAATTTGTGTATACAAATGTTGTAATTACAACTATGAGCGAAAAATCAGAAAATAAAGATTCAGCCATCCTGGCACGAACTGCAGTTATTGAGTTAATTGTGACCGGCACATGGGTGCAGGATCATCTTTCTGAGGCTCTTAAACCTTACAATCTTTCCATTGCACAATTTAATGTTTTGAGAATCCTAAGGGGACAAAAAGGTAAACCCGCTTCTCTTACCTGTGTTAATGAAAAGATGATACATAAGATGAGCAATACCACCAGGTTAGTGGATAAGTTGATTAAAAAGGACCTGGTAGACAGGATCATTTGTCCCGAGAACAGGAGGAAGATCGAGCTGACGATCACACCTGCCGGTTTGGATCTTTTGAAAGACCTGGATCTGGTCATTAATACAACCGAAGAAAAATTGATGAGCAAGCTTCAGGAGCAAGAGTTGAACACTTTAATTGAGCTCCTGGGAAAATTGAAAGATTAAAAATTTAACGCAATAGTTGTATGTACAAGTGATGTATATACACTAAATGATTAATAATTAAAACAGGTAAAATTAATTTTAAAAACAGAAACTATGAAAAACAGATTTTTAGGCGCAGCTGCCCCGGTACTTATTCTTACAACACTTTCTTTTACTACAGTTAAAAAAGAAGTTGATGTCAAAGCCAGTACAGTGGAGTGGACAGGAAAGAAGATCACGGGAGCTGCCCACACTGGGAATATTCAGTTAAAAGAAGGTTTTCTTAATCTTACTGAAGAGGGCCAGTTGACCGGCGGTGAATTTGTGATGGACATGAATACCATTGTTGTTACAGATCTTTCCGGAGAATATAAGACCAAACTGGAGAACCACCTTAATGATGACGATTTCTTCGGGGTGAACAATTATGCAACTTCTAAATTTGTCATCACTAATGTGGAACCAAAAGAAGGAAACAAATACCAAATTACCGGCGACCTGACCATCAAAGGAAAAACCGAGCCGGTAACCTTTGACATGGAAGTTAATGAAGGAACTGCTACTGCTAAAGTTGTTATTGACAGAACCAAATATGGCATCCGATATGGATCTGGCAGCTTCTTTTCTAACTTAGGGGATAATACAATTAATAACAATTTCACCTTAGATGTGAACCTTAGGTTCTAGTAAGACCTTAAAACAAATGAAAAGCCTTTATTCCAGAAGAATAAAGGCTTTGTTATTTGTGTCAATTTCCAAGAAATTCAGCTTACAGAAAAAGGCCGGGAATTCCCGGCCTTTGAATATTCTTTATTAGAATTAGCTTCCTGGTAGGATCCTGTTAAGGGTTTCACTTGGTCTCATGGCTTTGCTTACCAATTCATCCTGTGGTTTGTAATATCCACCAATATCAACAGGAGAACCCTGTGCATCTATCAATTCCTGTAGGATCTGATCCTCATTTTCCTTTAGTTCTTTCGCGATCTTCGAAAACTGCTCCTTTAGCTCACTGTCTTTGTCTTGTTCAGCTAAAGCCTGTGCCCAAAATAACGCGAGGTAAAAATGGCTTCCACGGTTGTCCAGTTCATTCACTTTACGCGATGGGGATTTGTCTTTTTCAAGGAATTCTTCAGTAGCTTTATCTAAAGCATCTGCCAAGACAAGAGCTTTTTGATTACCGTATTTTTCTCCCAAATGTTCCAGAGAAACTGCAAGTGCCAGGAATTCTCCCAACGAATCCCATCTTAGATGGCCTTCTTCCACGAACTGCTGTACGTGCTTTGGTGCAGAACCTCCGGCTCCTGTTTCAAATAATCCGCCGCCATTCATTAATGGAACAATTGAAAGCATTTTTGCACTGGTACCCAGTTCCAGAATAGGGAAGAGGTCTGTCAAATAATCTCTCAATACATTTCCGGTAACAGAGATGGTATCTTTTCCTTCTTTTAGACGCTCCAGGGTGAACTGGGTCGCATCTTCCGGAGACATGATCCTGATATCCAATCCAGAAGTCTCGTGTTGCGGCAAATATTCGTTCACTTTTTTGATCAATTCGGCATCATGAGCCCTGCTCTTATCCAGCCAGAAAATGGTGGGAGTGTCTGTTGCCCTGGCACGATTCACAGCAAGTTTTACCCAGTCCTGTACCGGGGCGTCTTTGGTTTGACACATTCTCCAGATATCTCCTTTTTCTACTTCATGTTCCATGAGGATATCTCCTTTGGAGTTGATCACCTGCACCCGGCCATCTTCAGAAATTTCAAAGGTCTTGTCATGGGAACCGTATTCTTCGGCTTTCTGCGCCATTAGTCCCACGTTAGGCACGGTACCCATGGTAGTAGGATCAAAGGCACCATTTTTCTTACAAAATTCAATGGTGGTCTGATAAACCCCGGCATAGCTGCTGTCTGGTATTACCGCTTTAGTGTCCTGCGTATCTCCATCTGCATTCCACATTTTTCC
>CAZNFK010000072.1:0-10884 GCA_964572365.1 uncultured Flavobacteriaceae bacterium
AAAAAAGAACAACGAGGGGACAGAAAGTCCCCTCTTTTTATAGTCAGAATCGGGGATGCTTAGAGAGAAAGTAGAAAATTTGCTACAGGAAGCTTTTGAAGAAAATAATTCATTATTTTTAATTGAGCTTAACATCGATAACGCCAACCATATATCTGTGGTGATCGATGGAGATAACGGGGTGTCTGTAAATGATTGTATAGCCGTTAGCCGCAAGATTGAACATAATCTCGACCGCGACGAAGAAGATTTTTCTTTAGATGTAGCTTCTGCGGGTGTTTCGCAGCCATTGATGTTGCCGCGGCAATACCGAAAGAACATTGGAAGAAAACTGGCGGTAACCACTTCCGAAGGAGAAAAGATCGAAGGGGAGTTAATGAAAATGGAGGATGAGAAGATCACCCTTCAATGGAAAGCCCGGGAGCCAAAACCGGTAGGAAAGGGAAAGGTTACTGTAACTAAGGAAACTGTGTTGCCTCTGGAGGATATAAAAGAGGCAAAAGTGATAATAACATTTTAACAGACAATTGATATGGAAAATATCGCGTTGATAGAATCGTTTTCAGAATTTAAGGATGACAAGCTGATAGATCGGGTCACCCTGATGGCGATTTTGGAAGATGTGTTTAGAAATGCTTTGAAAAAGAAGTATGGGGAAGACGATAACTTTGATATTATTGTGAACCCCGACAAAGGGGATTTGGAGATCTGGAGGAACCGTGTGGTAGTGGCCGATGGTGAAGTGGAGGATCCAAACCAGGAGATCTCCCTGACCGAGGCGAGAAAGATCGAACCCGATTTTGAGGTGGGGGAAGATGTATCTGAAGAAGTGAAGTTGATCGACCTTGGACGCAGGTCAATTCTTGCATTGCGCCAAAATTTGATCTCGAAGATCCACGAACATGACAATACCAACATCTATAAACAGTTCAAAGAACTGGAAGGTGAGATCTATACTGCCGAAGTGCACCACATTCGTCACCGTGCAATAATATTGCTTGACGATGAAGGTAACGAAATCATTCTTCCAAAGGACCGTCAAATTCCGTCAGATTTCTTCCGAAAAGGGGAAAATGTGCGCGGAGTTATAGAAAGTGTGGAATTAAAGGGCAATAAGCCTGCAATTATTATGTCAAGAACCTCTCCTGTATTCCTTGAGAAGTTGTTTGAGCAGGAGATCCCAGAAGTTTTCGACGGACTTATTACCGTTAAGAAGGTAGTGAGAATTCCGGGGGAAAAAGCGAAAGTAGCAGTAGATTCTTACGATGATCGTATCGATCCTGTAGGAGCATGTGTGGGAATGAAAGGTTCCCGAATCCACAGCATCGTGAGAGAGCTTGGAAATGAGAATATCGATGTTATCAATTACACCACCAATAATCAATTGTTGATCACGCGTGCATTGAGTCCGGCGAAGATCACATCTTTAAAAATTGATGAGGAGAACAAACGCGCCGAGGTGATGTTGAAGCCCGAAGAGGTTTCAAAAGCTATTGGACGTGGAGGACACAACATAAGACTGGCAGGACAATTGACAGGTTATGAAATAGATGTCTTTAGAGAAGGTGTTGAGGAAGATGTCGAACTAAGGGAATTTGCCGATGAGATCGAAGATTGGGTCATCGAAGAATTCGCTAAAATAGGGCTTGATACGGCCAAGAGTATCCTGGAGCAAGATGTAGATGATCTTGTGAAGCGAACCGACCTTGAAGAAGAGACTATCCGTGATGTGATGAGGGTTCTTCGGGAGGAGTTCGAAGAAGAGAATAATTAGAAATAAAAAGAGGATAATTTAGAGGGCAATTTATGGCTGAAGCAAAAACAATGCGATTAAATAAGGTACTACGCGAATTCAATATCTCGCTGGATCGTGCTGTGGAATATTTAAATTCCAAGGGCCACGAGATAGAGGCGCGTCCTACCGCTAAAATTTCCGGAGAGATTTATCAGGTGCTTGCTGATGAGTTTCAGACTGACAAGAGTAAAAAAGTAGCCTCCAAAGAAGTGGGTGAGGAGAAAAGAAAAGAGAAGGAGGAAATTCGTCTTGCCAGGGAGCGTGAACTCGAAGAGAAACGCAAACAGGAAGAAAGGCAGGAGGTAATAAGAGCTAAATCTAACCTGGAAGGCCCAAAACAGGTTGGAAAGATAGATCTCGATAAACCTAAGGCTGCTAAGGAAGAGCAGGAACCCGAACAAGCACCAAAAGCCGAGGAGAAGAAAGAGCCTGAACAGCCACAGGCAGAAGCTCCAAAGCCGGAAGAAAAGACTCAGCCCGAACAGAAAAAAGAAGAAAAGCCTGTAGAAGAAAAAGCTGCTCCGGTTGAAAAAACCGAAAAGCCTGCCGCTCCTAAAGAAGAGAAAAAGCCGGAAGAGAAGAAAGAAGAGGAGGCTCCAAAAGAGGAGAAAGAAGAAGAGTCTTCTACAGTGACCACAAAATACCAGAAACTTAGCGGGCCGAACTTTACGGGAGAAAAGATCGATCTTTCCCAGTTCAAAAAGCCTGTTAAGAAGAAAGACGATAAAAAAGCGGAAGCCGATAAGGACAAACGCAAGAAACGTCGCAGAAGAATAAGTAAAGACGTAAAAGGTGCCCCGGGGGCGAATGCCGGTGTAGCATCAAAAACGAGAGGAAAACGTACCAGGCCCGTTACCAAGGAGGAGCCAAGTGAAGAAGAAGTGCAAAAGCAGGTTCGGGAAACACTTGAAAAACTTCAAGGTAAATCAGGAAAAGGAAAAGGAGCCAAATACCGTAGAACCAAGAGGGATACTCACCGTCAAAGGACCGAGGAAGCTCAGATGGAAGAAGATAACAAGGTATTAAAGGTAACCGAATTCGTTACTGTAAGTGAGGTCGCTACCATGATGGATGTTCCGGTAACCAAGATCATTTCGGCGTGTATGTCGCTTGGTATGATGGTGACCATGAACCAGCGCCTTGATGCGGAAACGCTTTCTATCGTGGCCGATGAATTTGGCTATGAAGTGGAGTTTGTAACTGCCGACCTTGAAGAAACTAAAGAAGAAGTACCCGAGAATCCTGAAGATCTTAAACCGCGTGCGCCTATCGTTACCGTTATGGGTCACGTTGACCACGGTAAGACTTCCTTGCTGGATTACATTCGAAAAGAAAATGTGATTGCCGGTGAGAGCGGGGGAATTACTCAGCACATTGGAGCCTACGGGGTAGAACTTGAAAACGGACAAAAAATAGCATTCTTGGATACTCCGGGTCACGAAGCCTTTACGGCGATGCGTGCAAGGGGTGCCCAGGTGACCGATATAGCGATCATTGTGATCGCCGCAGATGATGATGTGATGCCGCAAACAAAAGAAGCGATCTCCCACGCCCAGGCAGCCGGAGTTCCTATCGTGTTTGCGATCAACAAATCTGATCTTCCTACTGCAAATCCTGAAAAGATCAAGGAAAAACTGGCGGGTATGAACCTGTTGGTTGAAGACTGGGGAGGTAAAGTGCAGTCGCACGATATTTCAGCAAAAACAGGAACAGGGGTGAAGGAGTTGCTCGAAAAAGTGCTTCTTGAGGCCGAGATCCTGGAATTGCAAGCCAACCCCGATAAGTTAGCCACCGGTACTGTGGTTGAAGCTTATCTTGATAAAGGTAGAGGGTATGTATCAACTATCCTGGTGCAGGCGGGAACCCTGAAGATTGGGGATTTTGTACTGGCAGGGAAACATAGTGGTAAGGTGAAAGCGATGCACGATGAGCGAGGAAAAGAAGTGAAAGAAGCTGGCCCGTCCACTCCGGTATCGATTTTAGGACTTGATGGCGCGCCACAAGCGGGTGATAAGTTCAAGGTGATGCTCGATGAGCGTGAAGCTAAGGATATTGCCGCCAAGCGTACCCAGTTACAAAGAGAGCAGTCTGTGCGTACACAACGTCACATCACCCTTGATGAGATTGGTAGACGTATTGCTCTTGGAGACTTTAAAGAATTGAACATTATCCTTAAAGGGGATGTGGATGGTTCTGTAGAGGCACTCACAGATAGTTTCCAGAAACTTTCTACGGAAGAAATTCAGGTGAACATCATACATAAAGGAGTAGGTGCGATCACCGAGAGTGACGTGTTGTTAGCTTCGGCTTCAGATGCGATCATCATTGGATTTAATGTTCGTCCTGCCGGAAATGCCAGAATGGTTGCCGAAAAAGAAGAGATCGATATCAGGACCTATTCGATCATCTACGATGCCATCAACGATCTTAAAGATGCGATGGAAGGAATGCTTTCTCCGGTAATGAAGGAGGAGATCACCGGAAACGCCGAAATCAGGGAGATCTTTAAGGTTTCCAAGATCGGAAGCATTGCAGGATGTATGGTTACTGACGGAAAGATCTACAGAAATTCGCAGATACGACTTATACGTGACGGGGTAGTTGTCTACACCGGAGTGTTGGCTTCGCTGAAGCGTTTTAAAGACGATGTGAAGGAAGTTTCTAAAGGATACGACTGTGGATTGCAGATCAAGAACTACAATGACATCAAAGAAGGTGACGTTGTAGAAGCCTTCCAGGAAGTGGCCGTTAAGAAGAAACTGAAATAATGGAATTCATAAAGAATAAAAAAAAGGGATGCGATCGCATCCCTTTTTTTATTCTCTATTTCTTCAGTTTCTCTATCTCTTTTCGGGTTTAAATCTGAAAGCTGCCGGGAAGGTCTTTTTGATCTCTAATAAAGCGCGATCGGCTTCCAGGCTATTCCTAAAGTTGCCTACCCAAACTTTATAGTTGGGGGTTTCATAAACAATAGTAGAAGACCATTCGGGATAAAGGGAACGGTATTCTTTGATGATCTTGCTGGCCTCATTATTGTCTCCCGAAAATAACTGGATCCGGTACCGGTCTCCCAGGCGACTGTCTTTGGTCATCTTGGTTTTTAACTCCAGTAATTCCGGGATCCTTTCGTCCTGATCTATGGTTACCTGGCCTTCCTGAGCCGTGGTTAAAGCGCTGATTCCCACAAGGAGGGAAGTGGTGATTATTAGCTTGCTTCTTCTTAACATTTCATTTTTAATTTTCTGATAGACAAATGTATAACTAAATAGGTCAAAATTGACTTTTTTAATTATTTAGAACAGTTATAAATTAGGCTTCAACCCCCTAAAATCGACTTTAAGTATTACTTTTGTCGGTAAAATTTTGGGGTCTTAAAATTATGATAATTATCACTTTTTAATACCACAAAAAACCGTACCAAAAAGACGCTAATTCTACATATAATATGAAAAAGGTGAAAAACCGCCATTCAGTCATCCGGAGTTTATTTTTAGGTGTATCGTTGTTTTTATCCGTCAATGCCCTTGTGTTTGCGCAGGATTCCATTCCTGCCGAAGGCGCATCAGAGCAGGGAGCACAACAGGCTTCTGCTGAAGCCGGCGCCGCTGGTGGTGATGCTGCTGCGGGTAAGGAGTTGTTCAATACTCTTTGTGCTGCTTGTCATAAGCTGGACAGTAAGTCTATTGGACCGGCTCTAAGGGGAGTTACTGAAACAAGAGATTCAGAATGGCTTCATAGCTGGATCAAAAACAGTTCAGCTTTGATAGCTCAGGGAGATGAACAGGCTGTTGCTATTTACAATGAATACAACCAGGTGGCAATGCCTCCTTTTCCTCAATTAAGCGATGCCGATATTGATAATATTCTTGCTTATGTGAGTCAGCCAAAAGCGGCGCCTCAGGCTCAACAGGCTGCAGGGGATGCGGCGGGAGCTGCTGCCGGTGGTGGTGGAGTCTCTACAGATATCCTGCTTGTTATTCTTGCTTTTGTTCTTGCCATGCTGTTGGTTATCCTTTTCCTTGTGAACAGGACCTTAAGAAGATTTGCAGCTGCAAGTGGAGTTGAGCTTCCTGTAAAACCTAAAGGAAAACCCATTTGGAAAGCTTTTGTTGAAAATCAGTTTCTGGTATTGGTAAGTGCGGTTGTACTTGTTCTCATCGGAACATATTTTGTCTACGGTTACCTTATGCAGGTGGGCGTTGATCAGGGTTATCAGCCAATTCAGCCGATACACTTCTCACACAGAATTCACGCTGGTGATAACCAGATAGAGTGTAAATTCTGTCACTCTTCAGCAAGAGTTTCAAAAACTTCAGGGATTCCTTCTCTTAATGTATGTATGAACTGTCACAAATCCATCAGTGAGGTAGCTCCTGAAACTGCGACAGATGAGTATTCAAAAGAGTTCTATGACGGGGAGATCGCCAAGCTTTACGATGCTGTTGGATGGGATGTTGAGCAACAAGCTTATACCGGGGAGACCGAGCCTGTAAAATGGATAAGAATACATAACCTTCCTGATTTTGCATATTTCAACCACTCTCAGCACGTTGAAGTAGGAGGGATCGCCTGTCAAACCTGTCATGGTCCCGTTCAGGAAATGGAGATCATGTACCAAAATGCTCCTCTTACCATGGGGTGGTGTGTGAATTGTCACCGTGAGACCAATGTAAGAACGGCAGGGAACGAATACTACGAGAAAGTCCATGAAGAGCTTTCTAAAAAATATGGTGTTGAGGAATTGACCGTTGCCCAGATGGGTGGAATTGAATGTGGTAAATGCCACTATTAATAAACAAGAAGAAACATTTATATATATGTCATCAAACAAGAAATACTGGCAAAGTGTTGAAGAGCTAAAAGAATCAAGCTCTATTGTTGAGGCGCACCAGCAAAAAGAATTTGCAGAAGAAATACCTACAGATGAATTTTTAGGTGATAAAGAAACTCTTGAAAGTTCAACTACCTCCCGTAGGGACTTTTTAAAGTACGTTGGATTCAGTACTGCAGCTGCGTCACTGGCAGCCTGTGAAGGTCCTGTGATGAAGTCTATTCCTTACGTGGTGCAGCCCGAACGTATTGTGCCTGGGGTGGCGAATTATTACGCTACAACCATGGCTGATGGTTTTGATTTTGCCGGGGTGCTTGTAAAGACCCGTGAAGGCCGACCAATCAAGATCGAACACAATACCATGGCGAATACCGGGGCAAATGCACGGGTACAGGCTTCGGTTCTTTCGTTGTATGACAATAAAAGATTGCAGCGTCCTGAGGCAAACGGTCAGGTAGTTTCATGGGAGCAGTTTGACAAGGAAGTGAAGGAGAAACTGAATAGTGTTTCAGGTGACATCGTATTGTTGACGCAGACTTTTGCCAGTCCTTCGACTTCACGTTTGATAAACGATTTTTCTCAGAAGTACGGCAACGTAAGACATGTGGTTTACGATACGGTTTCTGAAGATGCTGCCCTGGATGCTTTCCAGGCAAGATATGGAACCCGTGCCCTTCCGAATTATGATTTTTCTAAAGCAGAAACCATCGTTTCTGTAGGGGCCGATTTCCTGGGTGACTGGGCAGGTGGTGGTTATGATGCCGCTTATGCCAAAGGACGTATTCCGAAGAACGGAAAAATGTCCCGTCACGTACAATTTGAATCAAACCTTTCTCTTTCCGGAGGAAATGCAGATAAAAGAGTTCCGGTAACTCCTTCTCAGCAAAAGATGGTGCTTGCTGCCCTTCATGGGTATGTGACCGGTGGTGCATCTACAAGCAACCTGCCTGCAGCCATTGATGATGCTGTGGTGAAAGCTGCGAGACAACTTCGTAAGTCTGGAAGCAGTGCTGTTGTCGTAACAGGTATTCCAGATGCAGACGCTCAGTCTCTCGTGCTTTCTATCAATGAGGCGCTTGGAAGTGCGGTTATGGACACTGAGAATCCAAGAATGCTAAGACAGGGTAATGCTGCCCAGGTAAAGCAATTGGTGGCCGATATGAATGCCGGACAGGTGGGGGCTATTCTTATCGCCGGAGTGAATCCTGCTTATAGCTTGCCGTTTGCTGAAGAATTCGTGGAAGGACTTAAAAAAGTTGACCTTTCTGTTGCTTTCTCGATGAAGAAAGATGAGACAGCCCTGCTATGTAACTATGTTGCGGCAACGCCTCATTACCTTGAAAGCTGGGGAGACATACAGTTTACCAAAAGAAATTATACCCTGATGCAGCCTACAATCAAGCCTTTGTTTGATACCAGTCAGTTTCAGGATACTTTGTTGAGATGGACAGACAACTCAACTTCATATTATAACTATATCAAAGAAACCTGGTCTGGTGCACTTGGAACATCCTCCTGGACAGATGCTTTGCATGATGGGGCTTTTGAAGCTTCAGAACCTGAAGGAGCTTCGTCGCTTGTGAATGCCGGTCCAACAAATGTTCAGGTTAACAGTGACAGTGTGGCTGCAAGAAATCTTGCGGAAGCTGCGGGTGAAGGTCTGGAACTTGAACTTTATACCTCTACTGCAATGGGTGCCGGAAACCAGGCGAACAACCCGTGGTTGCAGGAAATGCCCGACCCAATTACCAGGGCTTCCTGGGATAACTACCTTAAGATCTCCAGGGCCGATGCCGCTGAGTTGGGTCTTGAGAACGAGCATGTAGCTAACGGAGCGCTTAACGGAAGTTTGGTAAACCTTAAAGTTGGTGAAACCGTTCTTAAGAATGTACCTGTGTTCATTCAGCCGGGGCAGGCAAAAGGATCTGTTGCTCTTGCGCTTGGATATGGTAAGAAAGAAGGAATTCAAAAAGAAATGCAGGTTGGGGTTAACGCCTTCCCTGTTTATAAAGACTTTAAGTCTTTCCAGAATGTGACTATTGAAAAAACTGCCGGCGTGCACGAGTTTGCATGTCTTCAGTTGCACACCACATTGATGGGAAGAAATGATATTATCAAGGAAACTACCCTGGAGATCTTTAATACCAAGGATTCCCATGTGTGGAACAAAATGCCTGAAGTTTCTTTAAATCACGTTGAAACGCCTGTCACTTCACCCGATGTTGATCTTTGGGATGGTTTTGACAGATCGACCGGTCACCACTTCAATATGTCTATCGATCTTAACGCTTGTACGGGATGTGGAGCTTGTGTGATCGCTTGTCATGCCGAGAACAACGTTCCTGTAGTAGGAAAAGAAGAGGTGCGTAAGTACCGCGATATGCACTGGTTGAGAATTGACCGTTACTATTCTTCTGAAGAAAGCTTCGAGGCAGATCTTGAGAAGAAAGAAAATATGTCTGGACTGGGAGATTCTCTTTCTCAATTTGGAGAAATGGAACTTGCCGCCGACAATCCTCAGGTGGTATTCCAGCCTGTAATGTGTCAGCACTGTAATCATGCTCCTTGTGAGACTGTTTGTCCAGTAGCCGCTACCATGCACGGGCGCCAGGGACAAAACCAGATGATCTATAATCGTTGTGTGGGTACTCGTTACTGTGCCAACAACTGTCCTTATAAAGTTAGAAGGTTCAACTGGTTCTTGTATAACAAGAATGACGAGTTTGATTACCACATGAACAATGATCTTGGACGTATGGTGTTGAATCCGGACGTGACCGTGAGGTCTCGCGGGGTGATGGAGAAATGTTCTTTCTGTATTCAGAAAACGCAAAAGACCATCCTGGACGCCAAGAGAGAAGGAAGAGCTATTGAAGATGGCGAATTCCAGACCGCTTGTTCGGCTGCCTGTGACAAAGGTGCTATTGTGTTTGGAGATGTGAATGATGAAAACAGCAAGGTCGCAGAGCTTAAAGAAGATGACAGGATGTATCACCTGCTGGAATATGTAGGTACAAAACCGAACGTGATGTACCAGACGAAAGTTAGAAATACATCTGAAGCTTAATAAATTATTAAAGAATCAATTATAAAAAGCATATGTCTCATTACGAAGCACCTATACGAAAGCCTCTAGTAACCGGCGATAAAACCTATCACGATGTGACTGTTGATGTGGCTGCCCCGGTTGAGGGAAGGGCGAACAAATCATGGTGGATTGTTTTTTCAATTGCGCTTGTAGCTTTTCTTTGGGGGTTAGGTTGTATAATTTATACTGTTTCCGTAGGTATTGGTACCTGGGGATTGAACAGGACCGTTGGATGGGCCTGGGATATTACCAACTTTGTTTGGTGGGTAGGTATCGGTCACGCCGGAACGCTTATTTCTGCGGTATTACTTTTATTCCGTCAAAAATGGAGAATGGCCATCAACAGGTCGGCAGAGGCGATGACCATTTTCTCTGTTGTGCAGGCGGGTCTTTTCCCTATTATTCACATGGGGCGCCCATGGTTGGCTTACTGGGTACTTCCTATTCCTAACCAATTTGGTTCGTTGTGGGTGAACTTTAACTCTCCGCTGCTGTGGGACGTTTTCGCGATCTCCACTTACCTTTCTGTATCACTTGTTTTCTGGTGGACAGGACTTCTTCCAGATTTCGCGATGATCAGGGACCGTGCAATAAAGCCTTTTCAGAAACGTATTTATGGCATCCTGAGTTTTGGATGGAGCGGACGTGCCAAGGATTGGCAGCGTTTTGAGGAAGTTTCCCTTGTGTTGGCAGGTTTGGCAACTCCTTTGGTACTTTCTGTACACACCATTGTATCCTTTGATTTTGCTACTTCGGTAATTCCCGGTTGGCATACCACGATCTTCCCTCCATACTTTGTTGCCGGGGCGATCTTCTCTGGATTTGCAATGGTAAACACCCTTCTTATTATCATGAGGAAGGTTTCCAATCTTGAAAATTACATTACCATTCAGCACATCGAATTGATGAACATCGTGATCATGATCACCGGTTCTATCGTAGGTGTGGCATATATTACCGAATTATTCATGGCATGGTATTCTGGAGTTGAATACGAACAGTATGCTTTCCTTAACCGTGCGACAGGACCTTATTGGTGGGCTTACTGGTCTATGATGACCTGTAACGTGTTCTCACCACAGTTCATGTGGTTCAAGAAGCTTAGAACCAGTATCATGTTCTCTTTCTTTATCTCGATCGTCGTGAACATTGGGATGTGGTTTGAGCGTT
>CAZNFK010000073.1:0-10846 GCA_964572365.1 uncultured Flavobacteriaceae bacterium
TGAGAGAATTAAGCTATTCTCAAATTCTTCAGATAAATAGATATATTTGATGATATATAATGAGTTAGCAGTCCAGACCGTTAAACCTACCTGCAAATGACCAATAAAACATTCTTCAAGGAATTTCCTGTTTTAGAAACTGCAAGGCTTATCCTTAGAAAATTCACCCTGGAGGATGCCAAAGAGGTTCAATCCATACGGTCTAATGAGAAGGTAATGGATCACATGGATTCAAACAAACACCTCAGCGTCGAACAATCGGAAGAATTTATTAAAGAGAATTTCAAAACCTATTCCCTTGAAAAGGGCATTTTTTGGGCAATTATCAAAAAGGATTCCGGAGCATTTATAGGGGATTTCGTTTTTTGGCGCATAGACAGTAAAAATTTCAGAGCTGAAATAGGTTACACCCTAAAACCAGATTATTGGGGAAAAGGATATATGAAGGAAGCGATGGACGTGGCATTAGCATTTGGATTCAAAGAATTGAATCTCCATAGTTTTGAGGCAAACATCAATCCTGAAAATGAAAATTCAAGAAAGATACTGGAACGTACGGGCTTCAAAAAGGAAGCTTATTTTAGAGAAAACTATTATTTCGACGGAAGGTTTTTGGATAGTGAGATCTATTGCCTGCTGGAAAAGGATTTTAGCCCAGCAAATACAACATCATGAAAAGAAATTCTATTTCACGGATTTTTTAATCTCAGGAATCAAAACTAGGTATGCTGGAAGAGATCATTAAACTACGAAGACACTTGCACCAAAATCCTGATCTATCAGGAGAAGAAGGAGCCACTTCTAAGATCATTCAGGAATTCGCAAAAAGCCATTCAGAAGTGGAGATCATTCCAGATCTTGGCGGAACTGGCCTTGCGTTGGTTCATTCATTCCAGGAAGAAGGCCCCACGGTTATGATACGCTGTGAGCTGGATGCGTTGCCAATTGAGGAATCCAACCCATTTCCCTATCGGTCCCTAAAGAAAGATATTTCTCACAAATGCGGGCATGACGGACACATGGCGATCGTTGCAGGAATACTTCCGTGGATAAAAAATAGTAACATCAAAAAAGGAAGGATCGTTTTGCTTTTTCAGCCTGCCGAAGAAACAGGAAAAGGGGCGTTTGCAGTTATTAATGATCAAAAGTTCAAAACCTTAAAGCCAGATTATATCTTTGCCCTTCACAATTTACCGGGGGAACCAGTGAATTCAATTATTGTGGTTGACGAGGCTTTCTCCTCTACCGTATTGAGTTTTTCATTACTATTATATGGGAAACAATCACATGCTTCAGAACCGGAAAATGGTCTAAATCCCGCTTCTGCTATTTCCCGAATCATACCCGCATTAAACGATTTTAGCACTCCCAATGCAAACCACCGGGACTTCGCTCTTTTGACTCCCGTTTACATGAATATGGGAGCCAAAGCCTACGGAATTTCTGCCGGAAAAGGGGAATTACATTACACCATAAGAACTCGTTCTGAAAAAGCAATGGAAGTGTTGAAGAAAAAGATCCTCAAGCTGATAACCTCAATCTGTTCTGAAGAAAAATTGACGTTTAACATTGAGTGGTTTGACCACTTTCCCGCTACGGTAAATGATGCCAAATGCAATGAAATTATAAAAGAAGTCGCTATTGAAAATGACTACCAACTAACAACCAAACCACATCCATTTAAATTCGGGGAAGATTTCGGGTGGTTCTCCCAACATACCAAAGCGGCCATGTTTGGATTGGGAGCAGGGATTAATGTACCCGCCCTGCATCAAAATGATTATGATTTTCCAGATGAGATCCTTCAAACCGGCATCAACATGTTCACTTCGATCATTCAAAAGTTACTAAATACTTCCGAAGAGATCTGAAAAATAAGTTTTTGAGCACAAAAAAAAAGAGCCTGTTATTTTAATAACGGGCTCTCTTCTTTTTCCTTATTTTTCTGCTATACGATCTCTGCGGTCAATCCTTCTTCCAGAAGTTTACCACAGCGCGGCTCCAGGTCTTTGTAAGTACCTGTCTTCACAGAACACTTGCCTTTGTAATGCACCAAAAGGGCGCACTGCTCGGCCTGTTCGGGCACATGGTCACAAGCCACGATGAGGGTCTCTATCACATGGTCAAAAGTATTGTAGTCGTCATTATATAAAATGATCTCATGCAGTTTTGATTCCTTACTCTTGACCTTTGTCTTTTCTAATACTTTTTCCTTCGTACTCATATTCCTTCTTTTTCACTGATCAGCAATTGCTCAAAGATAAAAAAATCTCTTCACTTTTATTTTTTGAGGAACCTCAGCGCTACCCACTCATCCCTCTCAATATAGTCATCATATACCAGGCCGTATTTTTCACATTCTCCCCTTATGATCGGAATGTCGCCAGAGTAAAACCCGCTGAGATAAAGCTCTCCTCCGGGATTGAGAGACCTGTCATAGGTCTCCATATCCTCGAGCAAAATGTTCCTGTTGATATTGGCAATGATGGTGTCATAGTTTTTTCCATCGAGCAATTCGGCG
This sequence comes from uncultured Flavobacteriaceae bacterium, assembly GCA_964572365.1. Lineage (GTDB taxonomy): Bacteria > Bacteroidota > Bacteroidia > Flavobacteriales > Flavobacteriaceae > Salinimicrobium. Next base: position 2,522 of record CAZNFK010000073.1, read on the forward strand.
GCACCTTCATAGGCGGTGATACGGGAACATTCATTGCGTTCCACATTTTCTGAAGTGTTTTGATAGCACCAGTTATCAATGTCGATCGCATCTACGGCCCGCGCACCTCGTTTTTCGGCGACTATTGCTAAAACTCCGGTTCCGCAGCCCATATCCAAAACCGATTTATCCTTAAGATCGTGCTTCAGTAAAAATTCGATCATCATATGGGTTGTGGCATGGTGCCCCGTTCCAAATGACATTTTTGGCTCGATCACTATATCGTATTCTACTTCGGGTTTGGGATGAAAGGGGGCGCGAACGCTACAGGTTTCATTTACCATTATGGGATGAAAATTCTTTTCCCACTCCTCGTTCCAGTTCACCTGCTCAATTTCGGTTTGGGTATAGGAAATTTCGAATTCTTTTGACTGAAGAATATGTATTCCCGTCATTGATTCTGCCTCAAACTCCTCTTTAGGAATGTAGGCAGTCACTCCATCTTCATTCTCCACAAAACTTTCAAAGCCTGCAAGGCCTAATTCCGCTATCAATATTTCAGAAGCCGGTTGTGGAGGTTCAATTACAAATTTAAACTCCAGGTAATTCATTTGTTTCATTTAAAAAGCGCGTACAATTGCTAAAAAATCTTCGGCTTTCAAACTGGCACCACCAATCAATCCGCCGTCGACATCCTCCTTCGCGAAGATCTCCTCTGCATTGGCAGGTTTTACACTACCCCCATACAAAATAGAGACTTCGTTTGCGATCTCCTCCCCGAATTTTTCTGCAATGGTCTTTCTAATAAACGCGTGCATTTCCTGTGCCTGTTCGGGGGACGCGGTTTCACCTGTACCTATTGCCCAAACAGGCTCATAGGCGATGACCACTTTTTCCCAGGCTTCAGGAGCTATATGAAACAACCCTTTTTCGAGTTGCTGTTTTACTACTTCAAAATGGTTCTTACTTTTTCTTTCTTCCAGTTCCTCTCCACAACAAAAGATCACTTCCATCTCATTTTTAAGTGCCGAATCCACTTTTTGAGCCAGCACCTCATCAGTTTCCTTAAAAATGGAACGGCGTTCACTGTGGCCTAAAATAACCGTTTTCACCCCTACACTGGTAAGCATCGATGCTGAAACTTCCCCGGTATAAGCGCCGCTGTCATGTTCATTCATGTTTTGTGCAGCAACCTCTACAGGAGTCTCTCTTAGAGATTCAAAAGCATGGTAAAGGTTGGTGAAGGCGGGGGCAACAATAACCCTTACACCTGGCTTTTCCTCCCATTGCAGTTTGATCCCCTTCAAAAGCTCTTCTGTTTGAGCAAGATCATTATTCATTTTCCAGTTTCCGGCTACTATTTTTTCTCTCATTTTCAAGTATTTATGGTTGATAAGATAAAATTCATTTTCCGAAGCTTACGCTAAAACTTTACTAAAAAATGAATTCAGATTAATTGTGTTCTAAAATTCAGCACCTGTCGCAGTAACGACAGCCTGATTAAAGCTACAAATATACCGATACCACATGAGAATTCCGTAGCATCTGACGATATGCTATCCTGCTTCGGAAAAATAAAATTTCACAGGTAATTCCTACTCCTGAAGATCAAGTTTCTCAGAATCGTTCCAGTGCAGCTTTTGAAGAATGGTACCCTCACTTAATTTCACGAGCCCGGGATTACTTCGAATGATGGTCTTTAATGCCGTTTCATCGCTGAAGAACCACTCCAGGTCCAGGTTATACTTTTCGCTGACTTCAGACTTCAACTCCCCGCCCGAAGCTGACAAACCTATTACGCGGTAGCCTTTACTTTTAGCCTCCTCGATAACTGGAGATAATTTTTGCAAACCGTCTGCTTCACTTCTTCTAAGGCTGTAAGCGACGATCATGAGCAATTTTTCTTCCTGAAGCAATTCCGAAGTAAAATCCTCACCTTCTTTTTCCATTGAAAAATCATGGATAGGCGGCACATATCCTTCCTGCACCAGTTCGGTCTCTACTTCAATAAAATCTCCCGATACCTGAGGGTAAGATCCGTTTGTGGTAACGATCTTTTCTTTACCGTTTTCCTTGAATTTCCAATGATAATCATAAACTGCCTCGGGAGCTCCCTGGGGAATGCTCATTCCCTGCTGAATATTGGTTCCCACTTTATACGCCCGGAAGTCGATAAGCGGTAAATGCATCAAAACATAATAGGCAAAGGTAAAGCACAGCATGAACGCCAGGAATACGATCCAGCGGTGTGAAGCCGGTGCCAGGTAAGGATTAATATATTTCCGGTTAAAGAACAGGATAAGGATCAAAACAAATAAGACCACATCTTTATAGAAAGATTGCCATGGGGTTAACGGGATCGCATCCCCAAAACATCCGCAATCTGTCACCTTATTAAAATACGCTGAATAGAAGGTCAAAAAGGTGAAAAAGATGATCATTAGAAGCAGTACCCAGGTAGTGAACTTTGGCAGGTAGCCAATTAGCAGCATAATACCCACCACCAGTTCGAAAACCACCAGCAGGATGGCGATCACCAATGCAAAGGGCGCTAAAAATTCGAGGTCAAGAACAGAAGGACTAAAATATTCTTCCAGTTTAAAAGAAAAACCTATGGGATCATTCAGCTTTACAAAACCTGAAAAAATAAACAATAAACCTACTACCCATCGGGCAATACCTACTAAAATTTTCATGTTTTTCGTTTTTAACTTCTGCTCAATTCGCTGTCTTCGTGAATGTGGATAAGGGCAAAAATGGCATAATTGATCATATCTTCATAATTGGCGCTAATCCCTTCACTCACAAGGGTTTTGCCTTTATTATCTTCAATTTGTTTGATGCGCAGTAATTTCTGAAGGATAAGATCTGTAAGAGAACTCACTCTCATATCACGCCAGGCCTCGCCATAATCATGATTCTTATCTTCCATTAATTTTTTGGTCTTGTTAATTACCTGGTCGTAAAGTTTTGAAACTTCTTCTGTGGAAAGATCGGGCTGGGCGGCCACTCCTCTTTCAAGCTGAATAAGGGCCATCACCGAGTAGTTGATGATCCCGATGAATTCCGGCACCTCTCCCTCGTCTACTTTTCTCACATCATTTTCCTGGAGTCCGCGAATACGCTGGGCCTTAATAAAGATCTGGTCGGTTAAAGAAGGAAGTCTCAAGATGCGCCAGGCACACCCGTAATCTTTCATTTTTTTTATAAACAGGCTGCGGCATTCTTCTACCACCGCATCATATTGAGCTGAAGTATCCTTCATAAAAACGGGTTAATTGCGTAAATTTCGCTGATTTATTTCGATTTGTCAAAGTTAATTTTTTCAACCAGAAAACCAGCTCTCTAAAATGTACATCAACTGTAAGGGTCATTTAATCGATCTCTCCTCCCCAAAAGTCATGGGGATACTCAACATAACTCCCGATTCTTTTTATGACGGCGGAAGGCGCACCACTAAAATGGAATTCCTGCTCCATGCCGAAAAAATGCTGAAGGAAGGAGCGACCTTTATTGATGTGGGAGCTTACAGCAGCAGGCCGGGGGCGACAGATATTTCTGAAGAAGAGGAACTGGAGAGGATCATTCCGGTAGTTGAATCCCTTCTAGAGAATTTCCCCGAAATCCTGCTGAGCATTGACACCTTCCGAAGCAAGGTGGCGCAAAAATGTATTGAAGCCGGGGCTGCAATGATCAACGATATTTCCGCAGGCAATCTTGATCCTGAAATGATGAAGACCATGGGTCGGTTGCAGGTGCCATATATAATCATGCACATGCGCGGCACGCCCCAAACCATGAAAGATCTCAACGAATACGACGATCTAACAGAAGATGTGCTGTTCTATTTTTCAGAAAAGATCTCAGAAGCCAGGGATCACGGGATCAATGATCTTATTGTAGATCCCGGGTTCGGATTTTCAAAAAACATCGCCCAGAATTTTGAACTCCTATCAAAGCTGGAACTCTTTAAAAATCTCGAATTACCACTGCTTTCAGCCCTCTCGAGAAAATCGCTTATCTACAAGACTTTCAAAACCACCCCCGATGAAGCTTTGAACGGCACCACGGTGCTGAATACCATTTCCCTGTTAAAAGGAGCGAATATTCTAAGGGTACACGACGTGAAAGAAGCCGTGGAATGCGTGAAATTAGTGGGACACTTGAATAACTAGCTTATTATTTTTTACATTTACCAAAAAGCAAATCTACTTTGGAGTTTTTAGACCTGCGCATCCTGGACGTTGTCGATATAGTACTTATCGCTGCACTCCTTTATTATTTATATAAGCTGGTAAAAGGTACGGTAGCCGTCAACATCTTCATTGGGATCGTGATCATTTATTTTGTATGGAAGCTTACCCAGCTACTGCAAATGGAAATGCTCAGTAATGTGCTGGGAGAATTTATTGGCGTGGGAATGTTCGCTTTGATCGTGGTCTTTCAGCAGGAGATCAGGAAATTTCTTTTAATGATAGGTTCGACCAATTTTGCCCGAAGGAGAAGGTTTCTGCAAACCCTGAAACTCATTAAAGACGATCTCGAAACTCCCAATGACATTGAAGCCATTGTTCGCGCCTGCGAAAATATGGGAAGGACCAATACCGGCGCCTTGATAGTCATTCAAAGAAGTACAAGTCTTGATTTCGTGAAGAATTCGGGAGACAGCATGAAGATCCTGGTGAACCAGCCTATCATTGAATCTATTTTTTACAAGAACAGTATTCTGCACGATGGGGCCATGATCATTGAGGATAATTATATCACCGCTACACGGGTCGTACTACCTGTTTCAAATGACCGAACTATTCCTCTAAGATTTGGACTGCGCCACAGAGCAGCGGTAGGGATCACAGAAAAGACCGATGCCGTAGCCCTGGTTGTAAGTGAAGAAACCGGCCAAACCTCTTATATAAAAGACGGGGAATTTGTAATGTACGAGGATCGGGAAGACCTGCTTCAGAAATTAAAAGAAGACCTGGTTTAACCTACAAGGTCTCTTCTTCCTGCATGAACTGCACTTCATACAACTTCTTATAATATCCGTTCTCCTTCTGCAACAGTTCCTGATGAGTACCCATTTCCACTATCTTACCGGCATCCATCACTAAAATTTTGTCTGCCTTTTTCACGGTAGCCAGCCTGTGGGCGATCACAATGGAGGTTCGCCCCTGAGTGATCTTATCGGTAGCTTTCTGGATCAATTGTTCGCTGTACGAATCTACAGAAGAAGTAGCCTCATCAAGCACCAGGATACTCGGATCACTCACGTAAGCTCTCAAAAATGCGATCAACTGGCGTTGTCCCGATGACAGCATGACGCCACGCTCCTTTACGTTGTAATCGTAACCACCTGGTAAACTGGAAATAAATTCATGCACCCCGATATCTTTAGCAGCCTGAATCACAGATTCCCTGGTGATCTCGGGGTGATTCAGGGTAATGTTGTTCATTATGGTATCGGCGAATAAAAACACATCCTGGAGCACGATCGCGATCTGCGAACGCAGGGATCTCAACGTTATATCCCTGGAATCTATTCCGTCTACAAAAATACTTCCATCCCAGATCTCGTAAGACCGGTTCAAAAGATTGATGATGGTGGATTTTCCGGCACCGGTAGCCCCCACGATGGCGACTGTCTCTCCGGCATGGGCCTTAAAAGAAATCCCCTTTAGAACTTCCTCCTTATCGACATATCCAAAATGTACATTTTCAAAACTGATATCCCCGTTAAGGTGATCGATCTCCATGGTACCGTTATCAGCGATAGAGGACCTGGTATCCAGCACCCCAAAAACACGATTTGCGGCCACCATTCCCATTTGCAGGGTATTGAATTTATCGGCGATCTGCCTCAACGGCCTAAAAAGCATCTGGCTTAGCTCAATAAACGCAACGATGACTCCCAGGGTTATGGCTTCACTTCCGGCCATGACTCGAAGTCCGCCGTACCATACGATAAGACCAATTGTTATAGAGGTAGACATTTCAGCAATAGGAAAGAAAATGGAGTTGTACCACACCGTCTTGATCCAGCCTTTTTTGTGTTTGTCATTAATATCTTTGAACTTTTCGTATTCCTTCTCCTCTCTCGTGAACAACTGCACGATCTTCATACCGGTAATGCGCTCCTGCACAAAGGTATTGAGATTGGCCACCTGGGTACGCACCTCTTCAAAGGCCAGTTTCATTTTCTTCTGAAAGATTCGGGTAGCATAAAGAATGAACGGAAGCACGAGCAACACCAAAAGTGTCAATTTCCAGCTTTGGTAAAACATGAATCCAAGTACCACCAGCATTTTTAAAAGGTCACTGATGATCATAAACAACCCCTGACTAAAAATACTGGCAATGGTCTCAATATCACTCACCGCTCTTGTCACCAGTCTTCCCACAGCAGAATTGTCAAAATACTTCATTTTGAACTGAAGCATATGCTCAAAAAGATTTACCCTTAGGTCCCGTATCACCTCCTGCCCCAGCCAGTTCGCGAAATAGATGAAACAAAACTGAAATATCACCTCCAGAAACAACACCCCGGCCATCAACGAAATATAAAATACCAGTTCGTCCATGTTTTGCGGAACAATCGAATTGTCAATGGCTACCTGCAACAGGTAAGGCCTTAGAACCGCTAAGAATGAAAGGAGTATAGCCGCAATGGCCACAAAGTAGAAGGTCCACTTGTAGGCCTGGGTATATTCAAGAAGCCTCCTGAACAATTTGAAATCAAACGCGTTTCCCGATGATGCAGCCATTAATAGTTTATACTTTTAGGATATTCAATTTTTGTTAAAAATAATCCGTGAGCCGGCACCGAAGCTCCTGCCTCACTCCTGTTTTCGCTTTTTATTATCTCATGCATTGCCTGCACTTCCAGTTTCCCAAGGCCTATTTGGAGCAGGGTACCTACAATTGCCCTTACCATATTCCGCAGAAACCTGTCTGCCGTGATATGAAAGATCAAACCTTTATCTGTAATTTGCCAGTAAGCGTTCTGGATCACACAGTTGTAGGTCCTTACATCTGTACGTGACCTGGAAAAACATTTAAAATTATTGTACTCCAAAAGGATCTTAGCAGCATCATTCATTTTCTCCACATCTAATTCTTTTCTTATCCAATAAGCAGTGTGGGTGGCAAAAACATCTTTATTCCTTACCAGGTGATACTCATAGCTTCTTGCAATGGCATCAAACCGGGCATGAGCTTCGGGCTTGACGGGGAAAAGATTCAATATAGCAACATCTTTCGGAAGAAAGGAATTCAAACGGAACACCAGTTCTTCCGGCAATTGGGATTCTGTATCAAAATGCGCAAAGAGCTGCCTGGCATGAACTCCCGCATCTGTCCTTCCGGCACCTACAATTTCAATAGTTTCCTGAAGCAAGGTAGAAACCGCGTTTTCCACCACTTCCTGAACTGAGCGAGCGCTGGGTTGACGCTGCCAGCCGTGGTAGGCTTTTCCGAAGTATGCCAGCTCCAAGAAATATCTCAATCTAAATATTTACTTTTACATTTGAATCCACAAAGATAAGCCATTAAACGCAACTGCACATGTAATGGCTGTTATTGATTGCTAATCTCTTTATAAAATTTACCTATGAAAAAGATCCTTCTTTTAAGCGATACACATGGGCACCTGGACGACCGAATTAAAAGTTATGCGCAGGATGCCGACGAGATATGGCATGCGGGAGACATAGGTACTATTGCAATTACCGATGAATTAAAAAAGATAAAACCCGTAAGAGCCGTTTTCGGGAATATAGACGGAACCGAAATAAGGAAAGAATTTCCTTTAAATACAAGATTCATGTGCGAAGATGTTGATGTATGGATCACCCATATTGGAGGATATCCCGGAAGATATTCCCCTGCTGTTAAGGAGGAGATAAAAAAGGATCCGCCGAAATTGTTCATTACAGGTCATTCCCATATTTTAAAGGTGATGCATGACAAGAAACTAAACCTGCTGCACATGAATCCCGGGGCCGCAGGGAAACAGGGATTCCACCAGGTGAGAACCATGCTACGGTTTAAGATCGACAGAAGTGAAATTAAGGAGCTGGAAGTGATCGAGCTGGGAAAAAGGTAAAATGGATGTGAGATATAAGAATTGAAATTTAATCTAACCTTCTTAGGTCTGCCGATAAAACAACTCTCCTATAAAGGCATTTTTAGGATATGCTTCTGAACATTGATGCGGAACCTCCCTGTAATAGCTTCTTAAAAAGGATATTTCAATAGTGTTTTTCAAAGTGGCAAGATGAACTCCTTCCGAAGAAACACAAAAAAACCCGAAGCTTTCACTCCGGGTTTTTACGCACTAATACTACTAAG
>CAZNFK010000074.1:0-10693 GCA_964572365.1 uncultured Flavobacteriaceae bacterium
ACCGCCCTGGCAGGGGAATATTCCGGGAAAAAACTGATCTACCTGGAAGCCGGAAGCGGGGCGAAAAATCCGGTTTCAGAAGAGATAATCTCGGCAGTAAAAGAAGCTGTTTCCATCCCTTTGATCGTAGGTGGCGGGATTCGTACTTCTGAACAACTGGAAACTGCATACGCCGCCGGCGCAGATATGGCGGTAGTCGGGACAGCCTTCGAAAATGGCGAATTTTTCTGAGGAATCAATTTGGGGATTTCCCCGGAAAATTTAGCCGAAAATCTGTTAATCTTTCTACTTTTGATAACCTGTTAAGAGCCAGCGTGGCTTTTCAAGTTTAATTATAAAGATTTATTCGATGCAAATTTCTGTCGAACTTGCTTTAACACCGCTTCAGGACGATTTTGAAGCCCCTATTAAAAAATTCATCAAGGATCTTAGAAGTTCAGGATTTACAGTTCTTGAAAATCCGCTGAGCACCCAGATCTACGGCGATTACGATAAACTGATGGAATTCCTTACCGAAGAGATCAAAGAGACCTTTCAAAACCTGGATCATGTTCTCATGACCATGAAGATCGTGAAGAGCAACAGGAGCGATTATGCAGCCGATTTTTGATTTCTTTTTTCAGCAGTACCAGGATTATCCCTCCCTTTACATCATACTGGAAATAATCGCGGTTATCTTTGGATTTCTGTCTGTTTGGTATTCTAAACAGGAAAATATTCTCGTTTATCCTACAGGGATCATTAGCACCATTATTTTCGTTTACCTTCTTTGGCAATGGGAGCTGTTGGGGGATATGATGATCAATTTCTACTACGCCAGTATGAGTATCTATGGCTGGTATGTATGGACACGAAAGGTGGATGCGGTTCATTTTACCCCGGTTACCAGAACCACTCACAAAGAAAAGCTATGGAGTGTGCTGATCTTTGTTGCGACCCTAATCTTCGTGTATGGAGTTTATGAGGCTTTCGACAAATGGAATAACTGGACTGCTTATGTAGATACGGTCACCACCGCCATATTTTTTGTGGGAATGTGGTTAATGGCCAGGAAAAAGATCGAGAACTGGATCTACTGGATCATCGGTGATCTTATTTCTGTTCCGTTGTATTTTTACAAGGGACTTACGTTCACCAGTTTACAATATTTTTTATTTACAATCATTGCCGTTTTTGGCTATTTTGCATGGAAAAAGAGCTTGCACAAGAACCCGTTGACTGCCTGAGGGTAGTATTGTATGGTCCCGAATCTACCGGGAAAACTACCTTATCCCAAATGCTGGCGGCTCATTTCAACACCGCATGGGTACCGGAATTTTCACGTGACTACCTCCAGGAAAAATGGAATGAGCAGCAGGAGATCTGCAGTCTTGAGGATATTCTTCCTATTGCACGCGGTCAAATGGAGCTTGAGAACCAAAAAGCCAGAGAGGCGAACAAGGTACTTTTTTGTGATACCAACCTGCTGGAAACCGCAGTTTATTCCGGTGCATATTTTGAGGGTTTCTGCGAGCCCGTGCTTCTTAAACATGCGTTAAAGGCTCATTACGATCTCTATTTTTTGACGTATATTGACGTTCCCTGGGTTGAAGATGATTTGCGCGACCGGCCCTTGCAAAGGGACCTGATGTTCGCCAAATTCAAAGAACCATTAGACAATTACAATAAGCCGTATCACATCCTGCAGGGAAATTTACAGGAGCGATTTTCTACGGCGGTAAAAATGATTGAGGAACTTATAAAAAGTAAAGAAGTTGGGCTTTAGTAAGAAAGATTTAGAACAAATTGAGAAGAAAGGATTAACACCCAAAAAGGTGGAACAGCAGATCGCAATTTTCAAACGTGGCAATGTAGTAGTGAACATCAGAGAAGCCGCCACTTTAAAAAACGGCATCCTGGCTGTTTCTGAGGAAGAAAAGCAGGAACTCATTGACTTGTTCAAAGGGAGAAAAGACAAGCTTGATATATTGAAATTTGTGCCGGCTTCGGGTGCCGCAACCCGAATGTTCAAAGCTTTCTACCAGTTTCTGGAGGAGTTTGATCCCGAGGAAGAGAACCTGGAAGATTACGTGGAACGAAAAAATGATCCTAAACTTGAGCTGTTCTTCAGCCGAATGAAAGATCTTCCATTCTATGATAAGGTCCTGGGGATCCTGAACGAAAAATATTCTGATTTTGAGCATCTTTCCGATGATAAACAGCAGCTGCTTTTTGTGAAGACCATGCTGAAGCGGGATGGACTCGACCTCGGTGATCAGCCTAAAGGGCTCGTGCCTTTCCATAAATATGAAGACCACCTGGCTTCGGCTTTTGAAGAACATTTGAGGGAGGCAGTAGATTATGCCGCTTCGGGAGAGAAAGTACGAATCCATTTTACTGTTTCCGAAGAGCATCGTCAAAAATTTGAAGCCGAAGCGAAAGCAGTGATCCCGGCGCTTGAAAAGGAAACGGGAAAACAATTTCAAATCACGTATTCCTACCAGGATCCGGAAACAGATACCATAGCGGTCACCAAAGAAAATGAGCCATTTAGGGACGAGAACGGAGACCTGTTCTTCAGGCCTGGGGGGCATGGAGCGCTTATCGAAAATTTAAACGCCCAGGTAGCTGATATTATCTTCATCAAGAATATTGATAACGTGGTAATACCAAAGAACAGGGAAATATTAGCTGCAAATAAGGAAATGTTGGCCGGGAAACTCCTTGAATTACAGGAAAAGATCTTCAGTTGCCTGCAACAACTGGAAAAAGAACTTAGCCAGAATGACCTGGAAGAGATGATAACTTTTGTTCAAAAAGAACTTAATTCGGGTCTAAGTATTGATTTCGATCAGCTCTCAACAGAAGAAAAAGTGGCAGCCCTTAAAAGAAAACTGAACAGGCCATTGAGGGTTTGCGGAATGGTCAAAAATGAAGGCGAACCGGGAGGAGGGCCTTTTTGGGTAACCCATAAGGATGGGGAGATCTCTTTGCAGATAGTAGAAAGTTCGCAAATAGACCACGAAAATTATCAGCAAAGCAAGATCGCGCAGGAGGCTACACATTTCAATCCTGTTGATATCGTATGTTCATTCAAGAATTACAAAGGTCAAAAATTTGACCTTCGTGATTTTATTGACGAAGAGACCAGTTTTATTGCGAACAAGACCAAAGACGGGCAAGAACTTAAGGCACTTGAATTACCCGGTTTATGGAATGGAGCCATGTCTAACTGGATCACTATTTTTGTAGAAGTACCCATAGAGACCTTCAATCCTGTAAAGACCGTGGCAGACCTATTAAAACCCACGCACCTGGTCAAATAATTGAACGAAAAACAACTCATACAGGAAGTCACCTATAAAGCCGTACGAAGTTCGGGTGCAGGGGGGCAAAATGTCAATAAAGTATCTTCAAAAGTGGAGTTGCATTTTGATCTGCCTGCTTCCATGGCATTTTCTGATGCTCAAAAAGACCGACTTCAGAAAAAAATACATTCCAGACTTACAAAGAACAATGAGCTGATCCTTCAATGTGATGAATCCCGAAGTCAACATAAGAACAGGGAGCTCGTCACCCGGCGCTTTGTTGAACTTATTAGGGAAGGTCTAAAGAAACCAAAGCCGCGGAAAAAGACGAAACCTACAAAAGCTGCGAAACTCAAACGCTTGCGCGAGAAAAAGCATCGTTCTGAAAAGAAATCCTTCCGTAAAGATCCTTTAAAGGAATAAATATTCACTCCTGGTGGGGAAATATTCTACATTTTTCTGTGGAAAATCCCGTTTTTACCCACTCTTTCAGATCTCCAAATTTTCATGAAAACCCCTGTTTTTATGGGGTTAGAGGGAGCTTTTTAGGTATGGTACACTTATCGCTTTATATCTAATAACCTAAAAAACTTGAATTAGTAATAAACAAAAAAATTTGAATTATGAAAAAGATGATTTTATCTGTAGTAGCTGCATCAGCAATGCTTTTTTCAGCACAAACCATGACAGCACAAGAAGCAAACGTAGAGGCCGAAGTGGCAGTAGAACAAACTGCTGATCAAAAAGCTGACTGGCGCCAAATCGAAGTTGCAGAATTGCCTGCTGAGGTACAACAAGCTGTAGAAAGGGATTTTGCCGGAGCTGTGATCGCAGAGGCTCACGTGAAGGAAAAAGAAGGTGAGCAAAAATTTAAGCTTGTGGTTCAAACTGCCGAAGGTGAACAAAAAGAACTTTATGCAGATGCACAAGGTAACTGGATCGACAAGAAGAAAGATGAGAAATAATTATAACCACTATTAAGGGAGAGACCGACTCCTGGTGGCAGACCACCCTACGGCACACATGTTTCAGATATTTATTCTGTTACTTATAATGTCGTTTCTTACAAACGTCACTATAATTAAGAGAATAATTGAGGCGGGAGGTCTGAAGAAACGGAGGTTAAGTTTACCTTAACAAGGTTAAATTTTTCAGAAAAGGAGCTGTATAGCTCCTTTTTTTTATACTTATTTTTGGTTTTTGAGGTTTTTAAAAGCCTAATTTTGTGGATAGTTTAAAGATTTTATGGCCAAAATATTATTAGTAGAAGACGATGTAGCGTTCTGCACCATGCTCAAGACCTTTCTTGTAAAGAAAGAGTTTGAGGTGGATGCCGTTTATACAGCCAATGAAGCATTGAATCTTCTAAATAAGAAAAGCTACGATGTCGTAATTTCAGATGTAAGATTGCCCGATAAAGAAGGTCTTGAAATTTTAAGGGCAGTAAATGAGAAAAAGGAGCGAACGGGGGTGATCATGATGACCAGTTATGCAGAAATAAGCATGGCTGTGAATGCCATGAAAGAGGGGGCGATAGATTATATAGCAAAACCTTTCAATCCCGAGGTCATCCTGCAATCCATCCATACGGCTCTAGATATGGAAGCTCCCAGGTCCACGCCCAAACCATCTACGGCCGAAAAGTCAAAATCTGTTGAGGATACCTATATCAAAGGGGTTAGTGATGCTTCTTCAAAATTGAATAATTATATTGATCTGGTTGCTCCCACAAACATGTCGGTTCTTATTATGGGAGAAAGTGGAACCGGAAAGGAACAGATCGCCAAGAGCATCCACCTAAAGAGTAAACGAAGTTCTGCAGCCTTCATCGCTGTAGACTGTGGCGCGATTCCCCGGGAGCTGGCCTCGAGTGAATTTTTTGGCCACGTGAAAGGTTCCTTTACCGGGGCAGTCACCAATAAAACAGGACATTTTGAAGCTGCCAATGGCGGCACTATTTTCCTCGACGAAATAGGGAATCTCAGCTACGAACTGCAGGTGCAGCTCTTGAGGGCCCTGCAGGAAAGAAAGGTGAAACCGGTGGGTAGTAATACTGAGATCAAGGTTGACATTCGTGTGATCGCCGCTACCAATGAAGATCTCTTTGAACTGGTCAAAAAAGGCGATTTTCGGGAAGATCTTTACCATCGCCTCAACGAATTCACCATCAAAGTGCCTGCGCTTAAGGACAGGAAGGATGATCTTATGATCTTTGCAAATTACTTCCTGGATAGCGCCAATAGAGAGCTTGAAAAAGACGTAGCGGGATTTTCTGAAGAAACCGTTGCTGCTTTTAAATCTTATCCCTGGCCTGGAAACCTAAGAGAATTAAAAAATGCCGTAAAAAGGGCTGTTTTGCTAACTCAGGCAGATCTTATTGAGCCCGATGTCCTGCCTCATGAGATACGAAACGCAGAAAGGGAAGCAGAACCCGCATCATCCTATAGCCTGTTCAAGAATAAGAATGAACAGGAACTTATTCTGGACGCTCTAGAAAAGACCCACGGCAATAAAAGCAAGGCGGCAAGATTACTCTCCATAGACAGGAAGACCTTATACAATAAACTGAAACAATACGGGATCAAACTTTGATCTCCTTCTTCAGGTCATTTAGAAGTTCCTGCACTTCTTGAGTAAGTTGTTGAAGATCGATCTGTTTTATTTCTGAAATATTCCCTTTTTCAAGAATTTCAAGCCGAGAAATCAGGGGTCGTGTACCCAGCTGTCGGAACATAGGCAGCATTTTGTGGGCGACCGCAGCCATTTTTTCATGATCCTGCTTTTCAAATGCCAGGTGGAGGCTCTTGAGGTTGTTTGCGGTACTTTCCAAAAAGGCAGTAAGGATGGCATTCAATGCCTCCTGGTCTTCTCCCGAGAATGTCTTGATCTCTGAAAGGGAATATCTCTTTTTAGGATCCTTCGGAATGATCTTCTTTCTTCCGTTTTTCTGAAGTTCAACCTGCAGCACATCTCCAATCAATTTCAACAGTTTCTCAGAAGAATAAGGTTTCAGGAGACTGCCTTTAAATCCTTCTTTTAAATAATCGGCCGGGGTGATATTGGGTTGTCCCGAAAGGGCAATGACCGGCACTGTGGGAACTTCAGGATTATTGTTTATTTCTGAAAGCAGTTCATGGCCATTCATATCGGGCATTTGGATATCGGTCAAAACCAGGTCAGCCTTATCCTGCTTTAACTTCTGCAGGGCTTCCTTACCATTTGTAGCGGTTCTGTAAGACATTCCGGTAGATCTGATCAGTTCTTTTAGCAGTCCCAATTGTGCCGGTTCATCATCCACGATGAGGACAGATCGATCTTTTAGATTCCTCAATTCCTCCTTTTTCTCTTTTGGTTCTTCCCTTACAGATTTAGGGATAGATACAGGGATCTGCACCAGGAAGGTGCTGCCCTTGCCGGGTTCGCTTTCTAAACTTATTTTCCCTTTTAAAAGGTCGGTGAGTTTTTTGCTTATCGCAAGGCCAAGACCGGAACCTCCATATTTTTTTTCGATTGAACTGTCTTCCTGAGAAAATTCTTCAAAGACCTTTTCCTTTTGTTCTGCAGATATTCCTATTCCGGTATCTTTTACTTCAATGTTTAAAATATCTTTTTCGGCCAGCCATGCATTGACCTCAACTTTGCCTTTTTCGGTAAATTTGCAAGCATTGCTCACGAGGTTGGTAAGGATCTGTTTAATCCTGAAAGGGTCGGTTATCACCGGGCGGTCCAATTCTTCAGAAACAGTTACCAGTACCTGCACCTCGTTGGGTTTCTCTGGCGGAATGGCATTGTCGACCGTTTCTTCGATCAGGTTCTTGGGGTTAAAACTCAATTCCTCGATACTCATTTTCCCGGCTTCCAGTTTAGAAAGATCCAGCAGATCATTGACCAGGTGAAGGAGGTAACCTGAGGATTTCTTGAGCTGCTCCAAATACCTGTTCTGGGATTTGTTGAGCTGGGTTTTTTCGAGCAGGCCGGTATAACCCACTACCGAATTCAATGGAGACCTGAGATCGTGAGTTACCGTATTCATGAATTGTTCCCGGCTTTTCAGTAAAGATTCAGCATACAATTTGGCATTTTCGAGCTGCAAACGGTACCGCTGACTTCTGGAAACATCACGAATCACCAGGAAAACAAAAATAAGAATGACCAATAAACTAACTGCCCCCAATATGGCTATGGTCCTGGAAGTTCTTTCTACGGTTTCCTGCCAGGTGCTTACCTGACTCAACGAATTGATCCTTTCTTCAGATTCTATGGTGGAAAGTAGGCTTCTTAACCTACTGTTCAGTTTGATCTCGTTGGCCAGCAGTTCGTTTTCTTTACTTCTTAATGCGATCCTGTACCGGCGTTCCCTAATCTCAAGTTCACTCAGTACAGATTTGACCGCAAGGATGAGGGAGTCGGCGGTTAAACTTGTTGGCTCCGGGTTGTCGGCTTTCGAATATTCGAGGAGTTTAATAAGCACACTCCGCTGGTGGGGTTCAAGACCCTTAAAGCGTTCTTCATATTTAGGGTCTTCAAAAGTTTGATCAACCTTACTGAGTTCCTCAAGGACCCTGGAGTAATAACTTTCCGTTTCTCCTGTAGATCTTAGTTCCAGTAATTCTTCCAGGTTATCGGTTTTTTGGGATAGCAGCACATTGATACTGTCGATCTCTTTTTCAAGGGTATTGTCCGGGTGGGCTTCCTGCAAAGAGGAAAGGGTCATTTTTATGGAATCTATCTTGGCCGTGAAGGTATCCAGTCCTTCTAAGTTTCCCGACTGGATGAGTTGTCGGCTCAGGCTCTCAGCTTCGTAAAGTTTGGTGGCAGCCTCTCCAACCAGCAGCAGTTTTTCATTGCCTGTGCTGTTCCTTTCGGTCATGCTGGTATAGGTGACCACCTGGTTGTACACGAACCAGACGGCAAATCCTGCCAAAGCTGCCAATAAAAGGTAACCGGCAAAAACAGTGATGGTAATTGATGGCCTTCTTTTTGTCATAAAAACCTGAAAAAGATAAATTTAAAAGCTTTTTGTTCGAAAGGCCTAAAAATTAGGTTAAATCAAAAAAAAGCTATTACATTTGCGGCGTCTCAAAGGGGTGCCTAATTCTGTTTTTGCAGGATGAAGCTGAGATCATACCCAAAGAACCTGGGCAGGTAATGCTGCCAAGGGATCGGCGCTTAAATGCGCTAAGTATCGCACTCCTGAAAACCGTTTCTGCAGTTGAAATTAAATGGTTCTCAGGATTTTTTTTATCAAATTTTAATCAGAATAATTACCCCTTTTATTCGTAACTAATTTTATTACGAATGAAAAATCTATTCTTTGTCGTCAGTTTTGCACTTGCTTCTCTGAATCTTGCTGCTCAGCAATATGAGATCACCGGAAAAGTTACTGACGGAGAAGCTCCTTTAACAACAGCAATAATACGTGTAGAAGGTACCTCTCAGGGTACTCAAACCAACCACGAAGGGGAATATTCCCTTATGCTTGATGCCGGTAAATACCTCCTCATTTTTTCCAATGGAAACCAAAAGAAGATCCCGGTTACTCTCGATCGTGATATGATCCTGAACGTGGACATGAGCGATGCTGCCGAAGAGCTGGGAGAAGTTTTCCTGTCGGCAGTTAGGGTAACGGCAGAATCTCCAATTACCCATAGTAATCTCAGCAACGAAGAGATCGAAGACCGAAACCTTGGACAGGATATTCCCAGTCTTATGCAGTATATGCCGGGTGTGGTCACAACCAGCGATGCCGGTGCGGGGATTGGTTACAGCAGTATCAGAGTGAGGGGGACCGAATCAAGAGGTGTTAACGTGACTATTAACGGTGTTCCTTACAACGATGCGGAAAGCCAGGGAACCTTTTGGGTAAACCTGGGAGATTTCGCATCTTCTATAGAGAATCTTCAGCTGCAGCGAGGAGTGGGAACTTCCACTAACGGTGCGGGAGCTTTCGGAGCGAGTATCAACGTGCTTACCGACCGGTATAAAGTGGAGCCTTCAGCAGAGATCTCAAACAGTTTTGGTTCTTATAATACCCGCAAACACACTGTTAAATTCAGTACCGGGTTGTTTGATAACCATTGGGAATTTTCCGGTAGGGCCTCTGTAATCAAAAGTGACGGGTATATTGACCGCGCTTCAAGTGATCTCAAATCCTATTTTTTCCAGGGAACCTACGTGGACGACGGGACCCTGATCAAGGCTCTTACGTTTGGCGGAAGCGAGGTGACTTACCAGGCCTGGGATGGGATCGATGCAGATCAGTTACAAGAAGATCGTAAATTTAATCCTGCCGGAGCCTACTTTGATGAAGAAGGAAACCTGCAGTTCTATGAAGATCATGTAGATGATTATAAACAGGACCACTATCAGCTGCTCTGGAACCAGAGATACGGCGGCGGATGGTCTTCTAATATAGCGTTGCATTACACCTATGGCCGCGGTTTCTACGAGTCTTACCGTGCAGGGGAAGATCTGGCGGAATATGGACTTGATCCTTTTACTGCCAACGGAGAGGAAATTACCGAAAGTGATCTGGTAACCCGAAAATGGCTGGTAAATGACTTTTACGGTACCACCTTTAATGTCAAGTATGAAGGAGAAAACCTGGAGATCATTACCGGGGGTGCCTGGAACAATTACCTTGGAGACCACTTTGGAGAGATCGTTTATACACGCTTTGCTCCTTCAAATTCACCTCTTCAGCGGTATTATGACAACCAGTCTCAAAAAAGTGATTTTAATGTTTTCGGAAAAGCCACGTTTGCTGTAACAGAGGATTTCTCGCTTTATGGAGACCTGCAGCTAAGAAGAATCCATTACGATGTTGATGGAGTGGAGGAGGAAGAGACCCCATTTTTTGTGGATGATCGTCATACTTTCTTCAATCCGAAAGCGGGAGTGACCTACGAACTATCTGATGCCAACCAATTATATTTTTCATTTGCACGGGCGCACCGCGAACCAAACCGTACAGATTATGAAAACGGAAATCCTGAGCCCGAAGAGCTGAATGATTATGAATTGGGATGGCGTTTCAGGACGTCAGGAATACAGATCAATACCAACCTGTATTATATGGATTATCAAAACCAGCTGGTGCTTACCGGTGAGCTCAATGATGTTGGAGCACCAATTAGAAGGAATAGCGGTAGCAGTTACAGAGCAGGTCTTGAAGTGGATGCGGTGGTGAAATTTACGGATAAATTCAGATGGAGACCGAATATCGCTCTAAGCAGGAACAAGAACGATGAATGGTTCGCCACCTGGGATGGGGAATTGAAAAGTTTCGGCAAGACCGATATTTCCTATTCACCCGAAATAGTTGCCGGGAATATTTTTGAATACCGCCCGGTTAAAAACCTGGAATTGAAATTCCTTTCTAAATATGTTGGGGAGCAGTATATGAG
>CAZNFK010000075.1:0-1950 GCA_964572365.1 uncultured Flavobacteriaceae bacterium
CGTTTGAAGCTATCGTCAAAAAAGTAAAGTAATTAAAAACTTTATCTCACTTATAAAAAGATCCCGTTCAAAAGAGCGGGATCTTTTGTTTTTTCCCCCACCCCGTTCTTCGGACACCCCTCCCAGGAGGGGAGGCAAATAAAAATTAATTTCTTTATAGCCATGAATGCACGAATGATTTTCTTTTTCCTTCCTAAAAATCTGCTGTACCGGGTATTCATTTTTTTCCATTGTCATGCAGAAGGAAGCGCAACGAGAGATTCCTCCTTCGTCGGAATGACAATAGTGTCATTCAGAACGGAGCGCAGCGGAGTGAAGAATCTTTTACTAACGGAATTCTCTCTGGGATCCCGAAGAATGACAAAGTAGAGATCCCAATTGTGTGGAAATTAATTCTTTCTAGTGCCTACTGTCATTCAGAACGAAGCGCAGCGAAGTGAAAGAATCTATTACTACACAATAATTCGTTTTAAGAAGAGATTCCTCCTTCGTCGGAATGACAATCGTATCATTCAGAACGGAGCGCAGCGGAGTGAAGAATTTCTTATAAACAAAATTCCTCTTAAGCAGAGATTCCTCCTACGTCGGAATGACAGAATAAATTCCAATTTTCAAGCACCAAATTCCCAATACAGGTTGGAAAAATAGAGGATAACATTTCACTTATGAAAGAGATTCCTCCTACGTCGGAATGACAGAGAAAATTCAAATTTTCCAACCACTAAATTCCAAATACCTTCTGAACGATCTTGAAATTTCAATAATATTTTGAATCTTGAATTCGAAATATTAAATCTTATAGAGATTCTTCCTGCGTCCGAATGCAGAGATTTACTTCTCCCCCATGATCGTCAGCACCAGTTTCCTGCTGCCGCCGTTATTCCTATGTTCACAAAGATAGATTCCCTGCCAGGTGCCCAGGTTTAACTTTCCATTGTTGATGGGTATCTGCAGCGAAGTGTCGAGCAGAGAAGCTTTAATATGCGCCGGCATATCATCAGGTCCTTCCAAAGTGTGTTTGTAATAAGGCTGATTCTCAGGTACCATTTTATTGAAGTGGCTTTCAAAATCTTCTCTTACTGTTGGATCAGCATTTTCATTTATAGTGAGTCCGGCAGAAGTATGTTTGATAAACACCTGCAAAATTCCGGTTTTGAAATCCCTAAGTTCCTCCAGCTGTTCCAATATCTCTTCCGTTACCAGATGAAATCCTCTTGATCTTGCTCTCAGTTTTATTTCCTTCTGAAAAAAATCGCTCATAAATTCAATTTTTACTTCAAGTTATAAAATCGGGCGGCATTTACGCCAAAGATCTTCTTCTTTTCTCCTTCGGAAAAATTCCGATAAAACTCTTCAATCAGCTGAAGGACCTCCTGATAAGAAGCAGCGGATATACAAACCGGCCAGTCTGAACCAAACATCAGCCTATCTACACCAAATGCCATTGTAACTTCTTCTAGAAAAGGATGAAGTTCAGAAGTTTTCCAGCTAAAGTTCTCTGCTTCGGTTACCAGTCCGGAGATCTTGCAATAGGCATTTTCCCTGTTTCCAATCTCCTGAATGTTCCTCCTCCATTCCTCAGATATTCCTTCAGAAACTTTTGGCTTCCCCATATGATCCAGCACGAAAGGCTGACCGGGGAAAGCTTTCACCAGTTCCACGGCATTTTCAAGCTGATAATCAAAAACCAGAATATCATAAGTGAGATCAAATTTTTTGAGAGCTGCGATTCCCCTTTGGAAATCTGGATTTATCATAAATTCCCCTTTTTCATCCCATACCGTATGGCGGACTCCTTTGAAAGCGGGATCCCGGGAATACAATTCCAGGCGTTCTTCCACATTTTTAGCTGACAAGTCTACCCAGCCCACCACTCCTTTAATGAACGGATAGGTATTGGCCAGTTCCAGTAATTTCACTGTTTCCTCTTCAGACTGATCTGCCTGCACC
>CAZNFK010000075.1:2050-10679 GCA_964572365.1 uncultured Flavobacteriaceae bacterium
ATTGGCCAGTTCCAGTAATTTCACTGTTTCCTCTTCAGACTGATCTGCCTGCACCGCGATACAAGCATCAAAGCCATTTTTTTGAAGCAAAGGTTCAAGGTCCACTGGAGAGAAATCCCGCTGAATTCCATCCGGTACCCAGGAGTATTTTTGGGGATCGTATTGCCAGAAGTGCTGGTGAGAGTCAATTTTCATGAATTAGATTTGAGATTACGGGATGACAGAGACGGACTAATAGTCCGTCTTTACAAAACATCGATGGCCTACTAAGTCTTTTGTTTTTTCTTTTTCGCAGCCGGAAACAAAACATTGTTCAGAATGAGGCGGTAACCCGGGGATGTTGGGTGCAATTCAAGTTCGGTTTTGGGATCTCCTACCATGTGCTGGTAATCTTCGGGATCATGCCCTCCGTAAAAAGTAAAAAATCCGTTGCCTTTTATTCCATGGATGTATTTGGCTTCGCCGTTCACCTTACTTTCTCCAAGTACCAGGACAGTTGGCTTTATAGTAGCGGGGTCATAAGCTGTGGTTTGCCCCATAAAACCTTTCACCAGCATCGTATGGTTTTGTGTGAGCATGGTGGGAATGGGATCCCATTTTGCAGAGAATTCCATCAGGGTGAAATAATCAATATCCATTGGCACCCGTCTTTTATTGGTCATATCAATAGAGGAAAATTCGTAGACCATTGGATCCCGTTCCAGAATAAAATTAGCAAAGGCAAAGCTCTTTTGAAAATTGATCTTGTTCTGGTAATCGGGTTCGCTGGGGTCGCCGTCAAACATTGGCTCTGCGATATCTACGCCCTCAGCAGTAAGAGCGATATCAAAACTATCGGTCGCGCTGCACATCGCGAACATGAAGCCTCCGCCCACCACATAATCCCTGATTTTCAAGGCCACCGCGAGTTTTTCTTCGGAAACCTTATCATACCCCAAGCGGGCGGCCAAAGCTTCAGCCCGTTTTTTATCTTCAATATACCAGGGAGCAGTTCGATAGCTGCGATAAAATTTTCCATACTGCCCGGTGAAATCCTCATGATGCAGATGCAACCAGTCAAACAGCAGCAAGGCATCGTTCAAAACTTCTTCATCGTAAATGGTCTCATATGGAATTTCGGCATAGGTCAATACCATGGTCACCGCATCGTCCCAGGGCTTATTCCCTTCAGGAGAATAAACCGCGATCTTCGGCGCTTTCTCCAGTAGCACGGCTTCCATATTCTGTGACGGACTGCTGATCTCCTCCAAAATCTCTCCTGTTCTCTGATCGCTGATCACCTCAAAGGAGACCCCCCTTATCCGGCACTCTTTCTGCAACTCTTCAGAATCGGGAAAAAGAAAGGCACCTCCCCTGTAGTTCAATAACCACTGTACTTTATTCCCTTTTTCAAGGGACCAGTATGTGATTCCGTAGGCTTTCAGGTGGTTTTGCTGGGTTTCGGCATCCATGGGAATAAGGATCTGCGAAGCCCGGGTTGAGAAAGAGAATAAGATCAAGAATAGCAGTGCAAAAAGCCGTTTTCCAGGCATAAAAAAACCGGAGCTGAAAAAGGTTTCAGTTCCGGTTGGTATATTTTTCTTTGCAGGTGTAGTTAATCCGAAGAAATTTCGGATGTTCAAAAAGCTGTTAGAAAGGCACGTCGTTATCGTCATTAAAATCATTCATTGAGCTTCCAAAAGCTTCGTCGGCACTTGGAAAATGGCCGGTATTGAAACCTCCGTCCCCCGAGTCGTCGTCATTCATTTTCGAATAGAATTCAGACGGGGAATCAAAGTCATCTAAGTTATCGAATTTACCTAAATGTCCAAGGAATTTCAACCTAATATTCTCTAAACCACCATTCCTATGTTTGGCCACGATGAATTCTGCCTGCCCATCTGTAGGTGATCTTTCCTCATCATCCCACTCCTCGATCTTGTAATATTCGGGACGGTATATGAAGGAAACAATATCGGCATCCTGCTCGATCGCTCCAGATTCCCTAAGGTCACTCAAAAGAGGCCTTTTTGAACCACCCCTGGTTTCTACTGCCCGTGACAACTGAGAAAGCGCGATCACCGGCACGTTCAATTCCTTGGCAAGAGCTTTCAGGTTTCGGGAAATGGTCGAGATCTCCTGTTCACGGTTTCCGCCTTTCTGGCTTCCTCCTGCGGTCATCAACTGCAAATAATCGATAACGATCAGTTTAATTCCGTGCTGTGAAGCTAAACGCCTCGCTTTTGCCCTAAGGTCAAAAATGGAAAGCGACGGGGTGTCATCGATGAATAATGGGGCCTTTTCGAGTCCTTTTACTTTCACGTTAAGTTGCTCCCACTCGTGTTTTTCCAGGTTTCCGGTTCGCAGTTTTTCTGAAGAGAGTCCGGTTTCTGAAGAGATCAAACGGGTGATCAACTGTACCGAAGACATCTCCAGCGAGAAAAAGGCTACGGGAATGTTTTGTCCCACGGAAATATTCCGGGCCATGGACAGTGTTAAAGCCGTCTTACCCATACCAGGACGTGCTGCTACAATGATCAAATCACTGGGCTGCCATCCGGAAGTTAGTTTGTCAAGCTTTTCAAATCCGGAAGGAATTCCCGAAAGTCCGGATTTATTGGAGATCTCCTCGATCTTTTTCTTTGCCTGCATCACCAGGTCCTGCGCGGTTTCCGAAGAACGTTTGATGTTCCCCTGGGTAACTTCGTAAAGCTTGGATTCTGCCGTGTCCAAAAGGTCAAAAACATCGGTGGTTTCATCGTAAGACTCCTCGATGATCTCGTTAGAGATCTTGATAAGGCTACGCTGAATATACTTCTGTAAAATGATACGAGCATGGAACTCAATGTGTGCCGAAGAGGACACCTTCTGAGTGAGTTGCACCAGGTAAAAATCACCCCCTACCTGCTCCAGTTTCTGATCTTTTCGTAACTGGTTGGAAACCGTTAATAAGTCGACCGGTTCTGAATTTTCGAACAACTTGAAGATGGCTTCAAAAATGTACTGGTGCGCGGATTTATAAAAGACTTCGGGGTGAAGGATATCAATAATTTCATCAACACCTTTTTTGTCGATCATCATCGCCCCAAGCACAACCTCTTCAAGATCAACGGCTTGCGGCGGAATTTTTCCTTTTTCAAGGTTAATGACATTTCCGGGGCTGTAATTGTAATTCTGGGGGGACCTGGCTTTTTCCATAGTAGCGAAAGTAGAAAAATTGACTTTAGAAACGTCCTGAGAACCTCTCGAGATAGTTCACAGGTTATGAACAGTTTAACTGTTGAAAACTTTTAATTTTTGTTGATAAGGCCAAAAAAATCCGAAGCCTTCACTCCGGATTATTTTAACATTATATGTTTACTGAGGTTATCCTTTGAAGACTCCCATGGAGGAATATTTATCCATCCTGTTTTTTATCAATTCTTCTGGTGATAAGTTTTTAAACTCATCGTAAGCATCAGAAATCGCGTTTTTCACAGTTTCAAAGGTCATTTCCCTGTTACTGTGCGCGCCACCCAAAGGTTCTTTCACGATCTCATCGATCAATTTCTGTTTCTTCATGTCTTTGGCGGTAAGCTTAAGGGCTTCGGCCGCTTTTTCCTTGTACTCCCAGCTCCTCCACAAAATAGAAGAACAGGATTCCGGAGAAATAACCGAATACCAGGTGTTTTCGAGCATAAGCACCTTGTCTCCTACTCCAATACCTAATGCTCCCCCACTGGCTCCTTCTCCAATGATCACCACGATAATGGGTACTTTCAGCCTGGTCATCTCGAGAATATTTCGAGCGATAGCCTCTCCCTGTCCTCGCTCTTCAGCTTCCAGTCCAGGATAGGCTCCGGGAGTATCCACGAAAGTGACTACAGGAATCCCGAATTTTTCAGCAGATTTCATGAGGCGCAATGCCTTACGATATCCTTCAGGATTCGCCATTCCGAAATTACGGTATTGGCGGGTCTTGGTATTATATCCTTTTTGCTGGCCAACGAACATAAAACTTTGATCGCCGATCTTTCCAAGGCCGCCTATCATCGCCTTGTCGTCTTTTACATTACGGTCTCCGTGAAGTTCCAGCCAGGAATTTCCGCAGATGGCGTGAATGTAATCCAAGGTATATGGGCGGTTTGGGTGCCTTGACAACTGAACTCTTTGCCAGGCAGTCAAATTCTTGTAGATCTCTTTTTTGGTTTCATTAAGCCGCTTCTCGATCTGCCTGCAGGTGGCCGAAACATCCACTTCACTCTCCTGACCAATGGCACAAGCCTTTTGGTACTGCTCTTCCAACTCCTTTATAGGTAATTCAAAATCCAAATATTCCATAATGAGTTATGGGTTTGTTTAAAATTAGCTTACAAATATAACAAACTTTAAAAGTTAGCTTTCCTTTGTCTTCTAATTTTTCTCTTTGTTTTCAAAATCCCGTTGAGGATAACAGTGGTAAGGATTATAGCGGCGCCGTAATAGAATCCCGGATCCATTTTTTCTTCGCTTCCAAAGATCCAGAAAGCCAGCAAAATACCGTACACCGGTTCCAGGTTAATGGTGAGCATGATGGTATACGGGCTTAGGTGGCGCATTACTGCTACGGAAGCAATAAAAGCATAGGCGGTACAAACTGAAGCCAGGATAAAAAGATAACCCCAGTCGGCCGCTGAAACAGAGAAAAATTCCGGACTAAAACCTCCTGTCTCCCCCGCGGAAAAGGTAAGGATGAGCAAGTAAATGGTAATTGCCCCTGTTCCCGTTAGCAATTCGTAAAAGGAGATCACCGAAGCATCTTCCTGTTTGGCGAGTTTTCCGTTGATCAAAGAAAACACTGCCGAAAGAAAAGCCGAGACCAGGGCCAGAAGAATTCCGGCGATATATTCCGTTTCCACCCGAAAAATGATGTACAGCCCCAGCATCACGATAACTCCAAACAAAATTTCATACCAGATCACCTTCCGTTTATAGAAAATTGGTTCCATAAAAGAGGTGAAAAAAGCACCGGTGGAAAGCAGCGCCAGGGTTATGGATACATTCGACACTTTTATGGCGCCAAAAAAAGTGAGCCAGTGAAGAGCGATCACGACTCCCGCAATGAGCATCACCATTACCCTTTTTGGAGCCAGTCGCAATTTCTTCTTTTTCCATTTGATCCAGAGCAGGATAAAGAAACTGGCCATTAACATGCGGTACCACACCAGGGGAACGGCATCTAAAGAAATGAGCGCGCCCAGTACAGCAGTGAAGCCCCAGATGAACACGATGACGTGAAAATGCAGGTAACTTCTAAGTTTATCGTTTGGCATTGAAAAGCAGGTAAATGGCTAAAATTCCGAAGAAAATATTAGGAGTCCATACGGCGATCAACGGGGAGAAGCTACTTTGTTCGGCAATCGTTCCAAAGACCTTGTCCATAAAGATAAAGACGAAAGCCAGTGTAATTCCCAAAGCCAGGTTGACTCCCATTCCGCCTCTTCTTTTGATGGAAGAAACCGCAACGGCGATAATGGTAAGAATATATGCCGAGACAGGTAAGCTCCAGCGTTTATAGGCAACAACCTTATACCGATTGATATTTCCGGAACCCCTGCGTTGTTCCTGCTCAATAAAATCGTTGAGTTCGTTATAGTTCAGCGTCTCGGCCATATAAGATACCGGTGTAAGTTCATCAAATTCAAAAGGAAGGACGGTATCTTTACTGATCTCTGAAATCAAAACATCTCCGTCTTCCCCGATGATCCTTTTATGGAAATTAGTGAGGGTGTAGGTGGTATCTTCTTCGTTCAATTTTAACCTGGAGGCACTTATCTTGAATTTGAGGTCATTGCCTTCAAAATGTTCCAGTGTAAAGTTTCGTGCCGAATTCGTCTGGGGTTGAAAATGTGAAGCGTAGATATATTCGTTATCATTGATCTGCCTGTATACGTCGCTGGTTTCCTGTATCTCCCTGCCCTTTTTGAGATAGGTGTACTTAAAGTCATTGAAACCTTTACTGGCACTGGGCGCGAGATACATACCCAAAATAAGTGCGCCAATTAAAACAATGGTCGCTCCTATCATATATGGTCTCAAAAACCGCCAGAAGGAAACCCCGCTACTCAAAAATGCGATTATTTCAGTGTTTTGGGCCAGTTTCGAGGTAAACCAGATCACAGAAAGAAACAGGAACAACGGGAAAAGCAGGTTAGCGAAATAAATGGTAAAATCTATATAATAGTTCACCACCTCCCAGAACGGCACTTCATTCTCCAGGATCTTATCGATCTTTTCGGCAAGATTCACCGTAATGCCAATGGGAATGAACAGCAGGAGCATCAAAATAAAGGTGCCCAGGTAACGCTTTAATATGTACCAGTCGAGTATCTTCACTTACAATCGTTTGTCCATTTGCTGTACCATCATGTTCTTCCAGGAAGCAAAATCCCCGGCTAAGATATGTTTTCTGGCTTCACGAACCAACCACAGGTAAAAACCGAGGTTGTGCATGGTCGCAATTTGTTTGCCAAGCATCTCATTTACCGTAAACAGGTGCCTCAAATAGGCTTTGGTGTAAAAACTGTCCACATAGGTAATTCCATTTTCATCAATTGGCGAAAAATCATCCTGCCACTTTTTATTTTTGATATTAATGGTTCCATGAGAAGTAAAAAGCATCCCGTTACGGGCATTTCGGGTCGGCATCACACAATCGAACATATCAACCCCCAGGGCGATATTTTCGAGAATATTTATAGGAGTTCCCACACCCATCAGGTATCGGGGTTTTTCCTTCGGAAGGATATTAGTCACCACCTCGGTCATCGCGTACATTTCTTCCGCAGGTTCCCCTACAGAAAGGCCGCCGATCGCATTTCCTTCAGCCCCTGCATTGGCTATATATTCCGCAGACTGCTCCCTCAGATCCTTGTACGTACTTCCCTGAACAATGGGAAAAAGCGACTGAGAATAGCCGTATTCGGGCGGGGTTTTATCCAGGTGCCTAATACAACGATCCAGCCACCTGTGAGTGCGGTGCATTGAGTTCTTCGCATAATTATAATCGCAGGGATAAGGTGTACACTCATCAAAGGCCATGATAATATCGGCCCCTATAAGCCGCTGGATCTCCATCACATTTTCAGGAGTGAAATTATGATAAGATCCGTCGATATGTGATTTGAACCGAACTCCTTCTTCTTTGATCTTTCTTCTTTCAGCAAGGGAATAGACCTGGTAGCCACCGCTGTCTGTAAGGATATTTCGATCCCAGTTCATAAATTTATGCAGGCCACCCGCTTTTTTGAGGATTTCGGTTTGCGGCCTTAAGTATAGATGATAGGTATTCCCTAAAATGATATCGGGATTCACCTCCTCTTTTAATTCTTTCTGACTTATTCCTTTTACTGAAGCCACGGTGCCAACCGGCATAAAGATGGGAGTTTCAATGGTTCCGTGGTCTGTGGTAATGATTCCCGCCCTGGCACTGCTGCCCGGGTCATTCACTGCTAATTCAAATTTCATAGAAGACTTTAAGGCCGCAAAGATAACCAACTTATCCCCATTTTTTAAAGCTTTCAATTCTTAAAATGGCAGCTTCTTTGATAAATGACCCACATTGATTTTCAAAGCATTATTAAAATAGTATTTTTGCAGCACATTTAATAAAATCAAAATGCCAAACACACAACAATTAGAAGATTTTGTCACTCAGGTGAGAAGAGACATTTTAAGGCAGGTTCATAAGGTGAATTCGGGGCATCCCGGAGGATCTTTAGGCTGCGCTGAATTCTTCACAGTCCTTTACCAGGAAGTGATGGACCGCAAAGAAGGATTTGACATGGATGGAAAAGACGAAGATCTTTTCTTCCTTTCCAACGGTCACATCTCCCCTGTCTTTTACAGTGTTCTTGCACGCAGCGGATATTTTCCGGTAGAGGAGCTAAACACCTTCCGGTTGATCAATTCCCGCCTGCAGGGTCACCCTACTACGCATGAAGGTTTGCCGGGAGTTAGGATCGCATCTGGATCTCTTGGCCAGGGAATGTCTGTGGCCATCGGGGCTGCAAATGCGAAGAAACTGAATAATGATGACCACCTTGTTTACTCCCTTCACGGGGACGGTGAACTTCAGGAAGGTCAGAACTGGGAAGCCATCATGTATGCTGCGGCCAAGAAGGTTGATAACCTGATCGCGACTGTAGACCGTAACCATCAGCAAATTGATGGATGTACAGACGATGTATTGCCAATGGGCGATCTTACCGCAAAATTCGAGGCATTTGGCTGGGACGTGCTTGAGATCAAGGACGGAAACAATATCACCGAAGTTCTTGAAGGTCTTAAAGAAGCCAAGAGCAGAACCGGAAAAGGAAAACCTGTTTGTATTCTAATGACTACCGTTATGGGCCATGGAGTTGATTTCATGATGCACACCCACAAGTGGCACGGAGTTGCTCCTAATGACGAGCAGTTGGAAAATGCCCTTTCACAGAACCCTGAAACTTTAGGAGACTATTAGTAGATGTGAGATATTAGATTTTAGATTTGAGATAATCTTTAATTCTTGAAACCTCGATCAACTCCAAATAATTTAAATATTTTTCCGCCTGCTGAGTTCGCACTTAACTGCGGAAAGAAAAGTTCAAAAAATGAAAAAATATACAAATACAGGAAATAAAGACACCCG
>CAZNFK010000076.1:0-10591 GCA_964572365.1 uncultured Flavobacteriaceae bacterium
TAATGACAAGGGAAATGCAGGATATTGTTAATAACTTCGCCAAATTGTTGATAACCTTAGTTGATTTTTGTTGAAATTCGTTTATTTCAGTGTTTACAAGGGTTTACAGAACTTTGGCATTTGGGAAGAACTTGTAGCCGTTCAAAAGATCTTTTACAGCCATCTTTTTCTTTCCGGGAAGTTGTACCTCTTTTAGAAGAATGAATCCGCCGTTAACCGCAATTTTAATTTCCTTTCCTTCTTCTATCACCTTTCCGATCTCCATCCCGTGATCGTCTACTTCTTTACCTGCCCCGTAAATTTTCAGCATTTTTTCCTCCTGTCCATTCACAAGTGTGGTCCAGGCGGTGGGGAAGGGGCTAAGCCCTCTTATGAAGTTATAGATCTCTTCAAGTGATCTATTCCAATCGATCCTGGTGTTCTCTCTGGTGAGTTTATGAGCCGTCTTAAGTTCTCCTGCTTCTTTTTGCGAAGTTGTCGTTACCGGGCCTGCTTCCAGAGCTTTTAAGGTCTTTAACACCAGCTGGGCGCCCGTCATCATCAATTTGTCGTGCAGGCTTCCGGCATTCTCACTAGGACTGATGGCAACTTTTTCCTGCATGATCATCTCGCCCGTGTCGATTTTTTCATCAATAAAAAAGGTAGAAACCCCGGTTTCGGTTTCCCCGTTCATCACCGCCCAGTTAATGGGTGCGGCACCGCGGTACTGCGGAAGGAGGGAAGCGTGCAGGTTGAAAGTGCCGTACTCTGGCATTTTCCATACCGCTTCGGGCAACATCCTGAAGGCTACCACTACCTGAAGGTTAGCCTCCAGGTCTTTTAATTCCTGCAGGAACGCCTCGTCCTTTAGATTGGTGGGCTGCAATATTTTCAGATCATTTTCTAAGGCATATTTTTTTACGGCCGACTCCTGCAATTTCCTTCCTCTTCCAGCAGGTTTGTCGGGGGCGGTAATTACTCCCACCACCTCGTAATTCGCTTCCACAATAGCTTTTAAGGTATGGACGGCAAAATCGGGAGTCCCCATAAATACGATTCGTAATTTTCTCATAGATGCTTCAATTTATATTTTTTGGTAGCGGTGAAAGCCAATGCTTCTTTTTCGATCAATAATCGCAGTACCTGTAAGATATGATTTTCAGGAAAATCCAATTTTTCTGTAATTTCCCTGGAACTGTGTTCTTTTTCTTCCAAAAGCGCAATGATCTTAAAGTAAATCTTTTTCATCTGCTCCCGGCTTAGTTTCTCTTCGGAAGAATTGCAAACCGAACAGATACCACAAGGCTCAGTGGCTGTTTCCCCGAAATACTGCAATAATTGCTCACTCTTGCATTTCCTGTCATTGGACACATATTCCAAAACCCCGTTGATCTTTTCCTTTTTTGTGCTAAGCTGAAGTTTGATATAAGGAATTAAAGGGTTTATGGTAGTATCGTCTTCCCGTGGCACCAGGAAGGTAACGCGGGTGTCGTGCTGGTCATGTTCAAATTCGGCTATACCTTCTTTATGTAATTGCCGCAGCAATTGGACCGCTTCTTGCTGATTAGTACCTGCTTTATTGCAAATTACCTGCAGGTTGATCTCAACCATATTATCAAATACCCCGCCGTAGGTTCTAAGAATGGCCTTTACGACTGCTTCAAACCGGGGATTGCTTTCGAGATAAAAGCCGAGTTGCCTGCCGGTGACCAAAAATTGGATCTTTGTCTTTTTTTGGAATTGTTCAGAAAGACTAAGAACGCTGGTCCTGTCCAGCAAAAGGATCGCATTATAAGCCTGAAGGACGTTCAATTCATATTTGCTGCAAAACTCGTAAAAGTTGAAATGGTGTTCTGTGCCTTCCCCTTCCCCGTAAGCGATCCTGAAATAGGTCATCAATTTTCTGTAGACCAGTTTTACAAACTCTACGGAAGGCAGGGTGCTTAAAAACTGATTTTTGAGTAACGGAATATCGCTTTGATTGGTAAGAATTATGGCTTTGGCAAATTTTCCGTCTCTTCCCGCCCGGCCGGCCTCCTGGAAATAACTTTCCAGGCTTTCGGGAAGGTTCATGTGTACAACCGTGCGCACATTTGGTTTGTCGATCCCCATTCCAAAGGCGCTGGTGGCAACCATCACTCTCTTCTTATCGTTAAGCCAGTTTTGTAGTCGTTCGGTTTTTTCTTTTTTCAGAAGGCCGCCGTGAAAATCACCGGCAGAAATTCCCTTTTTCTGAAGGAAATCAGACAGTTCAATAGTGGCTTTTCGGCTTCTCACATAGATAATGGCCGATTGTTCATGTTCTTTCAGGAACTTTTCGAGGTAGTAGTTCTTATCCTGTGCTTCTTTGACCAGGTAAGCCAGGTTTTCTCTTTGAAATGACCTTTTAAGGATCGCAGGATCTTTCATTTTCAGCTGCTCTGCCATATCCTTTACCACTTTGGCGGTGGCTGTGGCGGTCAATCCTATTACCGGCACTTCGGGTTTGATCTCTCTCAAAAAAGCGATATTGCGGTAGGCCGGTCTAAAGTCATGTCCCCATTGTGAAATACAGTGGGCTTCATCAACGGCAATAAGGTTTACCGCCATTTGCCTTATTCGCTCCTGCACAATTTCCTGTTGCAGGCGTTCGGGGGAGAGGTAGAGAAACTTATAGTTCCCGTAAATGCAGTTATCGAGCAGGGTATCCACTTCAGAAAAAGGGATCCCTCCGGTTAGTGCCATGGCTTTGATGCCCTTTGCCTGCAGGGCATTCACCTGGTCTTCCATTAGGGCTACAAGAGGAGAAATGACGATGCAAAGCCCCTCTTTTGCAAGGGCAGGCACCTGGAAACAAAGGGATTTTCCGCCGCCGGTTGGCAGCAGGGTAATGCAGTCTTTTCCCGCGAGAACATTTTCGATGACCTCCTTTTGCAGGGGGCGAAAAGAGGAAAAACCCCAATATTTTTCTAATATTTCTTCAGGCTTAGACAAGCTGGTCCAGGATAAATGAGGCGCGTTCTTCTACAGGTCCGCAGGGGACTTCGACGGGACGGTATCCGTGATGCTCGTAGCTTTTGGACAGGTGGTCGTGAATGGCCACTGCCTGATCATAGGATTCGTAGCGTTCGCTGTCTTCGGTATAGATCTGCTTCCAGGGAGGCAGAATGAAAACTTCATCGTACAGGTATTCTTTACAAACCCGGTTAAATACAGGAGGATATTCATTTCCGAAGTAATTCATATAGGCAACCACATCGGGCACGCCGCGGTCCAAAAAAACCATGTTCGCAGCGACATTTTCAGCATCTTTGTGTTGCTTGATACGTCCTTCCAGAAGCATTTCGCTAAAAAGCAGGGGTTCTTTCAGGAATAATTGATCAATTCCTTTTTTTTGAGCCTCCTTGATGATCTCCCTTGAAACCTCGTGGAAGCAAAAATAGCCACTCTCTTCAAGGGTCTCGATAACAGAGGTCTTTCCTGTGCCGGGGCCGCCGGTAATAACAATTTTCCTGGTCTTCACGGCGCAAATTTCGGCATTTGCTTCCGATTTAAAAAATGGATCTTAAAATGTATCTTTGTATTTAAAATGAAGAAGAAAAAGTTATGAGCGAAGCTAAAGATCCGGAAGAATTCTATAAGAAATTAAAGGCCCAGCTGCATGATACAGACAGCTGGCCCACTATTTACCTATATAAGTTCATTGTGCCCACCAATGAATTGAAGATCGAAGCCATTCACGATATCTTTGATAATATGGGTGCCGTGATCAAAACAAAACAATCAAGGAACGGGAAGTATACCAGCGTCTCGGTCAACGTGAGAATGCAGAATCCAGATGCGGTCATTTCCAAATACAAAGAAGTGGGTATCAAGATCGAAGGGGTGATCTCTTTATAGAATTGAACAGAAGATATTAAGAATAAAAATAATTGCTGTTGCCTGAATATATTTTATTAATTTGCAGGCGATAAACTTCTACAGTATATTATCACCCTATATAATTAGCATTTTGACAAACGAACTAGAATATAACTCTGAAAGGAGTAAATTGATCATTCCTGAATATGGAAGACATATTCAGAAAATGGTGGAGTACGCCGTGGAACTAAAGGATGATGCAGAGCGCAACCGCGTAGCCAAAGCCATTATCTCGGTAATGGGGAACATGAATCCGCACCTGCGCGATGTGCCCGATTTTCAGCATAAGCTCTGGGACCAGTTGTTCATTATCAGTGATTTTAAACTGGATGTGGATAGTCCTTTTCCAAAACCTTCCCGCGAAATGCTTGCGGAAAGGCCGGATAGGATGAATTATCCGCAGAATTTTCCGAAGTATCGGTTCTACGGAAACAACATCAAAAGAATGATCGATGAGGCGAACAAGTGGGAGGACGGTCCCGAAAAAGAAGGACTGGTCTTTACTATCGCCAATCATATGAAAAAATCCTATCTCAACTGGAACAAAGACACCGTTGACGACAGGGTGATCTTTGACCATTTAAGGGAATTGAGCGGAGGAAGGATCGATATCAAAGCGACCGAAGAAGATCTTAGTGAGGCATCTGACCTGCTTAGAGGCAATAAAAAATACACTCCAAAAAAGTCCTCGAAAAAGACTCACCGCCCCAGAAGCCGTAAACGCCATTAAATTTTAGACTACCATGGGAACTTTTCAAATAGAAGGAGGACACTCCTTAAAGGGAGAGATCAATCCTCAGGGAGCCAAAAATGAAGCTTTACAGATACTCTGTGCAGTTTTGCTTACTCCCGAAAAAGTAACTATCCACAACATACCGGATATACTTGATGTAAATAAATTGATCCACCTGCTGAAGCAGTTGGGCGTGAAAATAGAGAAAATAGGCAAAGGGAGTTACACCTTTCAAAGTGATGACCTGGACCTGGATTATCTTACCAGCGAAAAATTTAAGGAAGAGGGCAGTGGCCTTCGTGGCTCCATCATGATTGTAGGGCCCCTGCTGGGAAGATTCGGAAAAGGATATATTCCAAGACCCGGGGGAGATAAGATCGGTCGCCGCCGACTTGATACCCACTTCGAAGGATTCATTAAACTGGGAGCCGATTTTCGCTATAACAAGGAAGAACGTTTTTACGGGGTAGAAGCCCCGAAGAGCGGCTTGCAGGGAACTTATATGTTGCTGGAAGAGGCTTCGGTAACCGGTACCGCGAATATTATTATGGCCGCTGTTTTTGCGAGAGGCAAGACCACCATTTACAATGCGGCTTGCGAGCCATACCTGCAACAATTGTGTAACATGCTTATCAGCATGGGTGCCACGATCAATGGAGTAGGATCCAACCTGCTGGAAATTGAAGGCGTGGAGTCCCTTTCCGGCTGTACCCACACCATTCTGCCCGATATGATCGAGATTGGCTCCTGGATAGGCCTGGCCGCGATGACCAAAAGTGAGATCACCATCAAAAATGTTTCCTGGGATCACCTGGGGCTTATACCCACCAATTTCAGAAAACTGGGGATCACTATCGAGAAAAGAGGAGATGACATTTTTATTCCTGCTCACAAAGATGGTTATGAAGTGCAGAGTTTCATCGACGGTTCTATTATGAACATTAGTGATGCGCCCTGGCCCGGATTCACTCCGGATCTTCTAAGTATCATCCTGGTGGTTGCCACCCAGGCAAGAGGAAGTGTGCTTATTCATCAAAAGATGTTCGAAAGCCGCCTTTTCTTTGTCGATAAATTGATAGATATGGGAGCAAAGATCATCTTATGCGATCCGCACAGGGCCACTGTAATAGGTCATGATTTCCAGTCACAGTTAAAGGCGACTACAATGGTTTCTCCCGATATACGGGCGGGGATCTCCCTGTTGATCGCTGCGCTTTCTGCGAAAGGTACTTCTGTGATCCATAATATTGAACAGATAGATCGCGGGTATGAGAATATTGATGAGAGACTGAAGGCTATAGGAGCTAAGATCAAGCGAATTGCTTAAAGTGAAAATATAGTAAAAAAGAAAAGGCAGCCCTGAGGCTGCCTTTTTTGTTTGTATCAAACCAGATTTTGCCTTAATGGCTTTGCATCTCGGCTTTTCGCTTCTTTAGTTGTTTTTCAAGGTCTTTTACGCTCTCGGCAGCTGCAGCCTCGAAGCTGTCCTCGTTCGAAGAAGCATGGATCTTTGGTCCCGGCAGGCTAAGTTCGATGGCGCAAACTTTTCCATTTCCGTTTGTAGATTTTTCTTCCTTAAACATCACATCAGCCGAAATGATCCAGTCAAATTTATTTTCAAGTTTATCCAATTTTCGCTGAACAAGTTGCTCTGCAGAAAGTTTGGTGTCTGAGTGTACAAATTGGATGTTCGTCTTCATAGTCTTCTCTGTTTTTTTACTTAATGTTTATGGTTTTGAAGATACCAAAAATGCCATAAACCTCATGGAGTTTATCATAAAAATAACGTTCAGTAAAGGCATTTTGGAACCAGAATTTAAGGAAACCTATTCCTCCGGTTCGGCCGAAGTAACATGGGTGAATTTGATCTTGCCGTCCGGTTGTAACCGGTACTGGTAAATAGATTTTCCTTCTATGTGTCCGTCGTCATAAATTCCCAAAACCCAGTCGTTGGTAAGGACTTTTACTTCCCTAAATACCATGGTACCTCCCACCACAGGTTTCAACGGAATCTTTTCAGGTTGCTCTCTAAGTGAGCTCTTGATAAATTCCTTAGGATCTTCAATTGAATCATATTCCTTTCCGAAGTAGATGGGGTAATTCGAAGCGATATCTCCTTTTTCGATCAGGGCTTTTAGCGAATCTGCAGTATGTTTATATTCCTCCAGCTCCCTTGACAGGGAGTCCAGGCGCAGCTCGGTGTCGTCCATTTCCCGCTCTTTGTCCTGGCAGGCGGTGCCAAGGAGGATAAGCAAAGCCATAACGGGGGCGATTTTTAAGAATCTTGATTTCGGGGGTTTATTCATCATAGATGTTTTCATAAGGGTTATGTTTGGTTACAAAAAATTCTCCGTTCACGTACCTGAAATGGCGATCTAATTCAGCGATCTCTTTCATGTCAGATTCGTCAAGAGCGATCTTTTCACTCTCCAGGTTGGAGATGATATGACCTTTTGAGGTAGATTTCGGGATTACGGCAGTTCCTCTGTTAACTGCCCATTTTATCAAGATCTGGGCAGGTGAGGCGCTGTGTTTCTCTGCCAGTTTTTTGATCACGGGATCTTCCAGCAGAGAGGGTTCATTCTCTGCCTTCATTTCTTTACTCCTGTCACTACTTCCCAGGGGAGAGTAGGCGGTGAGGTGAATATTGTTTTGCTGACAAAATTCGAGTAGCTCGTGTTGTTGTAATAAAGGATGAAGCTCTACCTGGTTCATTTCAGGCCCATCATCTGTCTTTGAAATTAAGTCCTTTAGTTTTTTAATGCTGAAATTTGAAACTCCAAGATGTTTTACCAGCCCTTGCTTCTTGGCTTCGAGCATGGCATCCCATGTTTCTATGATGGGAACTTCTTCAAGCGAAAGGTATTCTTCATCTTTGGTGGGGAAGCTCACCCCGTGTTTAAAGGCTACCGGCCAGTGAATAAGGTATAGATCAAGATAATCCAGCTGCAGATCTTTCAGGGTTTGCTTTAACGCCGGGATCACATCCTCTTTTTTATGAGCGTCATTCCATAATTTGGAGGTGACCCAGACATCTTCGCGATTGATCTTTCCTTCAGAAAAAACCCGGGACAAAGCATTCCCAATTTCGGCTTCATTTCCATAGATAGGGGCGCAGTCTATATGCCTGTAGCCCTCATTTAATGCTATTTCGACCGCTTCCCCCACTTTCCCTTTTTCCGATTTCCAGGTGCCAAGGCCTATAGCGGGTATTTCATCGTTATTTCTGAATTTTAATTTTTTCATTTTGCTTGTTTTGATTTAAAATAAGCAGGAAAAGGCGGGGAAGACAAAGATTTGAGGAGATTTAGCAGAACTTTAATAATTACCGGCGGGGATGATACTGTTCCATTACATTTTTTAGGTGCGAACGGTCCATGTGCACGTAAATTTCGGTAGTGGTGATGCTTTCATGTCCCAACATTTGTTGTATCGCCCTAAGATCGGCTCCGTTCTCCAATAAATGGGTGGCAAAAGAATGTCTTAAGGTATGCGGACTAATTTTCTTTTTGAGGCCAATATCTTCTGAAAGTCTCCTGATTATTGTGAAGATCATCGCGCGGGTAAGCTGTTTGCCCCTGCGGTTCAAAAAAAGCGTGTCTTCATGACCTTTTTGAATGTTGAGGTGGCACCTGCTGTGATCGCAGTATAGATCGATATACTTCTGAGTTTCTTCGGCTATGGGAACGAACCGCTGTTTATCTCCTTTTCCTGTTACTTTGATGAATCCTTCTTCAAAGAACAGGTCAGATAACTTAAGGTTGATCACTTCGGAAACCCGAAGTCCGCAACTGTAAAGGGTTTCCAGGATCGCCCGGTTGCGTTCTCCCTCGGGTTTGCTAAGATCGATTGCTGCAATGAGTTTATCTATTTCTTCAAGGGAAAGCGTGTCGGGAAGTTTTCTGCCAATGCGGGGTGAATCAATGAGCTCCATAGGATTCTGCTTGCGGTAATCTTCAAATACCAGGAAATTGAAGAAGCCTTTGAGCCCCGAAATGATCCTTGACTGCGAACGCGCATTCACTTGTTTGGCAATGGTGTAGATAAATTGCTGTAATTCTTCTTCAGAAATATTGACAGGAGAAGAAGTTATTTTATGCTCTTCCAGCCAGGAGATCAGCTTCTCAACATCAAAACTATAATTAGTTATGGTATTGGCAGAAAGCCCCCGTTCAATGCGCAGGTATTGTCGATAATCGGAAAGGGTGTTTTTCCAGTTCACAGGCTAAATATACACAGGTTTCCAAAGACTGGCTTAGTAATATTTTAATATGGGCTTAGTTTTTCTTAACAATTGGACTCCTACATTTGTCGGGAACTTTAAAACCTATAGTTATGAAAAAGTCAATCTTAATTATTGCAGCGCTGGTGTTTAGTACCACTTTTGCAGCTGCCCAGGAGTATGTTTATTTTGGAGCTAAAGGAGGGGTGAACTTTTCAACCCTGTCCGGTGACGGATTCTCAGATTTTAATGATGAAAGCGCGAGAACAGCATATCATTTAGGGCTTTTGGCCGAAATCCCTGTTTCAGATCGCTTTTCAATTCAACCCGAGGTTTTGTATTCTGCCCAGGGGTTTGATATAGTGAGAAGGGAAGATAATGCCGATATCGAGCACCAGTTGGATTATATCACGGTTCCAGTACTGGCAAAATTATATGTCACCAAAGGCTGGAGCCTTGAGGCAGGTCCTCAAGTAGGCTTTGTGGTGAACGAGCAAATTGGAGACGGTGACAATGATATTGATTTTTACAATGACGACCGCAAGGAGCTGGATATGAGCCTTGGGTTGGGAACCTCTTTCAAGTTCAATAATTTCTTTCTTTATGGAAGATACAATGCCGGGCTAACCAACATTTATGATGTTGAAGGAGCAGATGCGAAAAACTCTGTTATCCAGGCAGGGATAGGACTATTATTTTAGTCTGGAATAAAAACTAGATGACCCAAGCGGGAGTGTTAAGCTCCCGCTTTTTTTATGGTGTGGGAAATTTCATGTCTTTTATCATGACAAATATCATGTAGCTTAAAAAACTGTATTACAGGTAATTAGGTTAACTTTATTCTACTAACTAAAAAGATGTGCATGATGAAAAAATTACTTCTAATGGGGCTGTTGATCGTGTTCGGTCTTAGCCCGTTTTACGGACAAAACAATTTTAATATTGGGGTGCATGCAGGTATTCCTATGGGAGATATTGAAGATATTTCCAGTTTTGAGGGTGGAGTTGACCTTGCTTACCGGTTTACCTTTGTTGACATTGTTGAGGTAGGACCTCTCGTAGGCTATTCTCATTTCTTCGGAAAGGATGAATTTGATGATTTCAATTATATTCCTATTGCGGCTTCGGGACGGCTTGGGCTTCCCCAGTCATTTTTTGCCGGTTTTGATATAGGTTACGCTATCGCCCTTGAAGAGGATGCTGATGGGGGATTGTACTACCGACCACAGGTGGGATATCAATTCCTGAATTTTGGAATAGTGGTTTCTTATGCCGGCATCGCCGAAGATGTAATTGATGTTGGTGCGTTGACACTGGGTATTGAGTTTAAGCTTTAATTGAAATTTACTGAA
This sequence comes from uncultured Flavobacteriaceae bacterium, assembly GCA_964572365.1. GTDB lineage: Bacteria > Bacteroidota > Bacteroidia > Flavobacteriales > Flavobacteriaceae > Salinimicrobium. The sequence continues at coordinate 10,187 of CAZNFK010000076.1, forward strand.
AGTTAGCGGAAGTCCACACTTCCGCTTTTTTTATGCCCGAATTTTTTACATTTACTACATGAAATTACTTATCATCAACGGTCCCAATCTCAACCTGCTGGGAAAACGCGAACCCGATACTTACGGAAGCAGAGACTTTCAATCCTATTTTGAAGAACTTCAGCAGAAATTCCCTACTGTTGAACTTGACTATTACCAGTCCAACATTGAGGGGGAGATCATCAACAGACTTCATGATGCTGTCGGAGTTTTTGACGGGATCATTTTAAATGCTGCCGCTTATACGCATACTTCTGTGGGCATTGGGGATGCCGTCAAGGCCATTGCGACTCCGGTGGTAGAAGTGCACATCTCTAATACGGCAGCGCGGGAAGAGTTTAGGCACCGGTCTTTCATTGCGCCACA
>CAZNFK010000077.1:0-10486 GCA_964572365.1 uncultured Flavobacteriaceae bacterium
GATTTTGTTCTGGATGCCATTTTTGGAGTGGGGCTCAACCGGCCGCTTATTCCGTGGGTGGCCAACCTGGTTCATCATATAAACAATTCCGGGGCTTTTGTGCTGGCAATAGATATGCCGTCGGGCCTAATGGCCGATGCGGCAATGGAAGCGGAAAGTGCCATTATCAGAGCTAATTATACCATCACTTTTCAATCTGCAAAACTTTCTTTTTTCCTGCCCGATACGGCGGGAAATATTGGGGAACTACAGATCCTGGATATTGGTCTTGACCGGGAATATCTTCATGAAACGGAAGGAGTGGCACAGCTTATAGGCAAACAGGAAGCTAAAGCTTTATACAGGCCACGGAATAAATTTTCACACAAAGGCACTTTTGGGCATGCCCTGGTAATAGGTGGAAGCTATGGAAAAATAGGAAGCGTGTGCCTGGCGGGAAGTGCGGCATTAAGATCGGGGGCCGGCATGGTTACCTTTTTTGTGCCCGGTTGCGGCTATGAGATCCTGCAAACCGCTCTCCCCGAAGCCATGGTGTTGACCGATAAAAACAATAACAAACTTTCGCACATTGAATATGACCTGGAGCCAACCGCTATTGGTTTTGGAATAGGAGCTGGCACGGCAGACGAAACGATGAAAGCCATGGAGCATTTGCTTCGGAAAAATAACAAACCCATGGTGATCGATGCAGATGGGTTGAATATTCTTTCCAGAAATAAAGAATTTCTAAGTTTGCTGCCCGAAGGAAGTATTCTTACTCCGCATCCCAAAGAGCTGGAACGATTAATTGGGAAATGGGAAAATGATTTTGATAAGCTCAAAAAAGCCCGCAAACTTTGCAAGGAATACAAATTGATCCTGGTGATCAAAGGCGCCTATACTTTCACGCTTACTCCGGAAGAAACCTTCATAAACACTTCGGGCAACCCTGGGATGGCAACTGCCGGTAGTGGTGATGTGTTGACAGGCATCCTTACGGCCCTGTTGTGCCAGGGATACAATCCTTTAACTGCTGCAGTTCTGGGAGTTTTCCTCCACGGAAGATCTGGAGACCTTGCTGCCGAAAAATACAGCTTTGAAGGTGTGGTTGCCGGAGATATAGCTCGCAGCACAGGAAAGGCCATTCTCGATCTATTTAAACCCGAACAAAAACAAGATAAATAATATCCCCAAATATCAAATTTATAAAATGAGAGATTGTCATTACATAAGTTCTTCGGTCATAGACCTGGAGGAGATCAAAGACATAATAGAGAATAAGAAAAGCCTGGCGCTAAGTGATGAGGCCGTCCTTAATATCGAAAAAGCCCGGAAATATCTGGATGATAAGATGAAGGAGAATAAAACTCCTATCTACGGGATCAATACCGGCTTTGGATCGCTGTGTAATGTAAAGATCTCTTCAGAAAATCTTACCCGATTACAGGAAAACCTGGTAATGTCGCATTCCTGCGGAACAGGAGAGAAGATTTCTAAACCTATTATAAGGCTCATGCTTTTGCTGAAGATACAATCTTTGAGCTATGGACATTCGGGTGCTTCCCTTGAAACCGTACAACGCCTTATTGATTTTTTCAACGAAGATGTGTTGCCGGTGGTTTATTCCCAGGGATCTTTGGGAGCATCAGGCGATCTTGCGCCGCTGGCCCATTTATCGCTTCCGCTTATTGGCAAAGGAGAAATGTATCATGAAGGTAAAATTGTTCCTTCCGAAGAGATCCTTGAAAAATTCAACTGGAAACCCGTTAAATTACAGTCTAAGGAAGGTCTGGCTCTTTTAAATGGTACTCAATTCATGAGTGCTCACGGCATATATGCTCTTTTAAGATCGTATAAGTTATCCATGTGGGCTGATGTAATCGGGGCATTGTCTGTAGATGCATATGATTGTAACATGTCGCCGTTTGATGAGCTGGTCCATTTGGTGCGGCCGCACAGGGGGCAGGTGAAAACGGCCGAAAGGTTCAGGAATTTATTGCAGGGAAGTGAGATCGCGCGGCAACATAAGAAAAATGTGCAGGATCCATATTCCTTCCGTTGTATTCCACAAGTGCACGGGGCCACAAAAGACACCTTAAGTTTCGTTCATAAATGTTTTAAGACCGAGATCAATTCGGTTACCGATAACCCGAACATCTTTGTGGATGCCGATAAGATCATCTCTGCAGGGAATTTTCACGGGCAGCCGCTGGCTCTCTCTTTAGATTACCTGGCCATAGCAATGGCTGAGCTGGCGAATATTTCTGAAAGAAGGATCTACCAATTGGTTTCAGGATTACGTGGCCCTGCCTTTCTTGTAGATGCGCCGGGACTCAACAGTGGGTTTATGATTCCGCAGTATACCGCGGCAAGTATTGTTAGTCAAAACAAGCAGCTTTGTTCGCCGGCCAGTATTGACTCCATTGTGTCATCGAATGGGCAGGAAGATCATGTGAGCATGGGGGCCAATGCTGCTACCAAACTAATTAAAGTACTGGAAAATGTGTCTACGGTCCTTGCTATAGAATTGTTCAATGCTTCACAGGCACTTTCATATCGCCAGCCGCATAAAACTTCAGAATTTCTTGAAAAGATGGTGACCGAGTTCCGTAAAGAAGTACCTCTTGTAAGAGAAGATGTGGTCATGGCTCCCTTTATTCAGAAGTCAAAAGAATTTATGGAGAGTTACAAGCTAGCCGATTCCTTTTTAGATTGATCTATCATAACTTCCTTTATCCAGATCTTAGCTTCCTCCAGGGAGCTAAAGATCTTGAAGGGGTTCTTATTGGTGTAGAACTGTTTTTCGAGTTTTGCGCTGTTGCGGGCCATTTCACTGTTTGATACCACGGCGATCGCCTTTAATTGCGGATGAGCTGCCGATTCGCGGTAAACCATGGGATCTACAGCGTAGGAGTTTATTCGGTGGGAAATATATCCAAATGAGTCGTTATTGAAAACTTCTGCTGCCAGTTCCAGCACTTTTCGGTTTTTAGGAACATCCAAAAGGACGCCTTCATTACATTCAGTTACTATAAGGTTTTCGTAAATCCTGATTGTAGCGAAGTCCAATTCAAGTATGTTGATCATGTGTCGTAAGGGAATTGGCCGTGAAAATAGGATAATTTGTTTGAACCTGAAAAAGGAATTCTAAAAAAATAACCTCCAAAAATTCAATTTTTGAAGGTTATTTAAATTGGATGATTTTGTCCGAATTACTTTAATCCGCCTACCATGTCTTTCGGGTTTACCCATTCGTCAAATTCTTCTGCAGTCACATAACCAAGGTTCACAGCTTCCTCTTTTAAGGTAGTGCCGTTGTTGTGAGCGGTATTCGCGATCTCTGCAGCCTTGTAATATCCTATTTTGGTATTCAGAGCCGTTACCAGCATCAGGGAATTATTCAGCAACTCCTGGATCCTTTGATGATTGGGTTCTATTCCCACTGCGCAATGTTCATCAAAAGAAGCACAAGCATCACCCAGGAGGCGGGCGCTTTGCAAAATATTGGCAGCCATTACCGGTTTGAAGACGTTCAATTCAAATTGTCCCTGCATACCTCCTACGTTGATGGTCACATCATTTCCAATCACCTGGGCGCAAACCATGGTTAAGGCTTCTACCTGGGTAGGATTCACTTTTCCGGGCATGATGGAAGAGCCTGGTTCGTTTGCCGGGATGATTATTTCTCCAATTCCGCTTCGGGGACCAGAGGCAAGCATCCTGATATCATTTGCGATCTTATTTAGAGATACGGCCAGGGTTTTAAGTGCGCCGTGAGTTTCCACAAAAGCATCATGAGCAGCCAGGGCCTCAAATTTATTGGGTGCCGAAATAAACGGTAGTTCAGTGAACTTAGCGATAAATTCAGCTACTCTTTTGGAATATCCTTTTGGGGTGTTGAGCCCGGTTCCTACTGCAGTTCCACCCAAAGCCAGTTCAGAAAGGTGAGGAAGGGTGTTTTCCAAAGCAATGATTCCATGGTCAAGCTGGGACACGTATCCGCTGAATTCCTGCCCAAGGGTTAGGGGAGTGGCATCCATGAAATGGGTGCGACCAATTTTAACTACGTCTTTGTATTGGTCAGCTTTTTTCTTAAGGGTATTCCTCAATTGTTTAACGCCGGGAATGGTCACTTCCACGATCTTTTTATACACCGCGATGTGCATTCCAGTAGGGAAGGTGTCATTAGAGGACTGAGACTTGTTAACATCATCGTTGGGAGCCAAAGTTTTTTCGCCTTCCCCGATCTTTTTACCCGCTAACTGGTGTGCCCTGTTCGCGATCACCTCGTTCACGTTCATGTTGCTTTGGGTTCCACTACCTGTCTGCCAAATGACCAATGGAAATTGATCATCATGTTTTCCTTCCAGGATCTCATCACAAACCTTTGCAATGAGGTCCCGCTTGTCTACTGAAAGAGCTCCCAGTTCACAGTTGGTAAAAGCAGCTGCCTTTTTAAGATAGGCAAAACCATAAATGATCTCCAGTGGCATACTGGCAGGAGCACCAATTTTAAAGTTGTTCCTGGAGCGCTCGGTTTGGGCTCCCCAAAGTTTATCTGCAGGGACTTTTACTTCCCCCATGGTATCTTTTTCGATTCTGTAGTCCATAACGGTTAATTATTTGATACAAATTTACAGTTTCAGGAAAATATCAGGGCGAAAAATGCCATAAAATTAATGGCTTTCAAGGTATTATTTCAAAAGCGTACAGATCGTGGCAGGCGTGTTAAAAAATAAAATAAAAACAGTTGTGATAACTTGAGAGAGTTTCTATCTTTGGCAAAGATTCAAAAATCACGGAAATCATGTTTGAATTTGATCAATATCTGGGGTTCTTAGCCTTCATCATTATCTTACTTATCGGGTTTTGGGTAATGTTGTTCTTAACTGCAATTATTCCTTACTGGATAGGAGGGGCGGTTAAAGAAATGATGGATGAGCGCAAGGAGAAGAAACGCCTGGAGAAAGAAAAAGCATAAAAAAAAGGACTTGAAAAAGTCCTTTTTTTTTGTGCCCTTTTCAAACGAGGTAATAAAAAAAGCCGTCAATATTGACGGCTTTTTCAAGCTAACCAACAACACTAACCAATTAAAATTCGCCTTCCATTTCCTGTTCTCCGTTTTCCTCACCTCTTTTCTTTTCTCTTTCGTTTCGCTGTTGATTGAAACGGTAGGTAAGCGACAAGGTGATACTTCTTTGTCTCCACTGAAATTCACTGTTCCTTTCAAATCTTTCGGTAAGGGTGTAGGCTTCTCTTTTTCTCGAATTCAACAAGTCCCTCACATTGAGGGTCAAGGAGGCTTTGTCATTGAACAATTCTTTGCTCACAGCCATGTCAACCATGAAAATCCCGTCTGTTTCAGTTTGGGCTCCTTCCGAAGCTCCGCGATAAAAGGCATTTGTTTGCCAGTCTATTTTGGCCGGAAGAGTTACTTTTGAACTGAATCTTCCATACCAGCTGGTATTCTTGGCGCTATAATCCACTCCGTTGTATTCTCCTTCGGTATCGAACTGGAAGAAGTTTACGCTTCCGTTCAAACGCAGCCATTTTGCCGGATTGTACAACAATCCTGCTTCGGCACCTATGCGTTCGTTTGTGGCCAGGTTAATTGGAATGGTCCTTATAACATCAATTTCATTTCCTTCCTCATCTTCAACAGTCGTTATTTGCTCGACCCTTTCAAAGGAATCGGTCTCGTACTGGTAATAAACCGAAGAGGTCAATGTGAGTTTTTTCCATCTCTTCAAATATCCCAGGTCAAAGGCATCTGAATAGGCAGGTGTCAGGTTAGGATTCCCTTGAAAGATATTGGTTCTACTGGCCCTGGATGGAAACGGATTGATGAACCAACCTCTTGGCCTGTTGATCCTCCTGTTGTAACCAAGAGTCACATTTTCCTGTTCTCCCAGTTCATAGATAAGATTAACGGTTGGGAATAAGCCCAGGTAGTTATTGTCAAAGTCAGTGTCAATGGGAATGCCGAATTCCTGCTGTAACTCTTCTTCAGAAAGACCGGATTCTATCTTTCCTTTTAGCTGGGTGTTTTCAAGCCTTAAACCTAACAGGAAGGAGAAGTCCCCAAATTTATTTCCGTATTGGGAATAAAGAGAATTCACGTTCTCTGTATAGGTAAAGATATTTGTTAGCGGACTTAACTCAAGATTTCCCGATCCCCTGTCTTCCAGTAGGAGTCTATAGTCGGTTATTTGTTCTTCAAAATTACCGCGATATCCTGCTTCAAATTGAGCGTTCTCTCCAATTGGCCTTACATAATCTGTCTGGATTAGAAATTCATTCTGGGATTCCTCTGTAATGGTTTGTTCCCGTGGATAAAAAGGATCTTCATTTGTATTATTAAAGATTATATCTTCATTAATATTACCATTCTGGGTTTCTTCGTCTTTCTCATATTGAAAATCTGCGGTTAGTTGATGACCGCTGTTATTGAATTTGTTGATGTAATTCAGGGCGAACTGGTAACTGTTATCATCTTCGATTTCCAGTTCTTTTCGCAAGGTTTCGAGCCTTGTATTATCTATAAAAGCCACGCTGTTGTTCGTCGTAAGGTCTTCATCTTCCCCATACCTGTAGAATCCTGTAGCAGTAATAGAAGACATATCGGTAATATAATATTCAAGGCCAAGGCTGGTATAGAAATTTCGATTGAGACGGTCCATTTGTCGATCTTCAATCAACCGGTCAAAAGTTGGAGTGACAAGATTACCCTCATTGTTTACGTATTCGAAATACCTGGTATCTGAAAAGGCATTTCCCGGGGCATCAAAATATCTGAACCCGGTGGTGTTGAATAAATTGAATTTATCTGTCCGGTAATTGAGATTGGCCGAAAGCCCAACCTGATCGGGATGACCTGCCTGCGCAGAAACCGAGCCGTTAAAGCCAAGGGTCTTTTCTTTCTTTAGAATGATGTTAAGGATACCCGCGGTACCTTCGGCGTCATATCTCGCGGAAGGGGAGGTGATCACTTCCACGCGTTCAATTGCATCTGCAGGAAGCTGAGAAAGAACATCAGTATTTCCGAAACCTGCCATTGCTGATGGTTTTCCGTTGATCAGGATGCGCACGTTATCATTTCCACGAAGGCTGATGCCTCCTTCTATGTCTACAGAAACAGAGGGTACATTGTTAAGGGCGTCTGCCACGGTTCCTCCGGCTGTGGTGAGATCTTTCCCAATATTGTAGATCTTCTTATCCAGTCTTACCTCCACCTGGGTGGTTTCGGCGGTTACCACAACTTCTTCAAGCTCTCCTGCAGCCATTCCCAGTACGATGGTGCCCATGTCCAGGTCAGTATTGATCTGACGGTTAGGGAAGTTCTTGGGTTCAAATGAAATGAACTCAATATTAATATTATAGGTGCCTTGCGGTACTTCTATTTCAAAATTTCCCTGTGGGTCTGTGATCCCTCCTGTGAGTTTATCGGGATTCCGGGTGCTTTGAAAAGAAATGGTCGCGTATTCCAGCGGGATGCCGCCTTCATCTGTAACTTTTCCCGTAACGGTATGCTGCGGAATATCCCGGTTTTGTTGCGCAAGAAGGTTAACTGAAGAAAATAATAAAAAAATAAAGGCACTGCTCCATAGCTGCCAGGGTCGTCTATTGATCATACTGGTTTTTTGTTCTTGGACACCAAAAAACCGAAAGGGTTTAAAAAATGATCAGGAAATTTTCACAAAACTTCTTAGTGTTTCCGGTTTTGCTTCCGGATGCGTTCTTTAGAAAGAGAAATATATCGTTCATATTGAGGTTCGGTAAGTATATCCCGCATGTCTTTATACTCCTGTTCCTGAAGAAGACGCAGTCGTTTTGTTTTCGCCTCTTCCCTCATTTTCGACTGTATGAGTTTATTCTTTTTAATGGCGAATTCAAGGATCTTTTTCTCCATTAAACCGGCCTGTTTCGCCGAGAGGCTTAATTCTTTTTCCCAGTATTGTACTGCTTCGCGGGCAGCTTCCCTGAGTTGACGGTCGGGATCTTGTTGTGTGATATTCTGAGCCACTACTGCGGCAGTTGCTAAAAATGAGATGGTAAAAACTACCAGTATTTGATATTTCCTGCTAAACTTCATAAATCACTCTTTGGTTAAATGTAAACAAGAATGATTTTTGAGCAGGTTAATTCCTGGTTAAAACTTTTATGTGTGATGTAAAAAGTTGTTAACCAATAAGTTCAGTGATCTTGGAAGGCGGCCTTCCTACTACGGCTGTCTGGTCTTTTACCACGATTGGGCGTTGGATCAATTTAGGATGTTCGGTCATTACCCTTATCAGCTCATCATCACTAAGGTCTTTTCCTTTGTAGTTCTCTTTCCAGATCTTTTCCTCTGTCCGCACCAATTCTATGGGTGCCATTCCCAGTTGCTCCAATAAGGAAGAAAGCTCTTCTTCGGAAACCGGTTCTTTTAGATATTCCCGCACCTTGTATTCTTCGCCCGAGCCTTTTACCAGTTCCAGGCCTTCTCGTGATTTACTGCAGCGGGGGTTGTGATATATGGTGATCATGTCGGTTTTGTTATGATTATAGGGACAAGTTCCCTAAAATTATTTTATTCTTCAACTTTTTGGCCCATCATCATTAGATAGGATTTCAGGAAGCTGTCTATTTCTCCATCCATAACATTGTCGACATTTCCGGTTTCTTCCCCGGTTCTGACATCCTTGACCAGCTTGTATGGATGGATAACATAATTCCTGATCTGAGAACCCCACTCGATCTTCATCTTTGAGTCCTCGATCTCTCTTCGCTGTGCCTGTTGCTTCTGAAGTTCGATCTCGTACAACTGACTCTTTAAAAGCTGCATGGCTTTGGTCTTGTTGTCCAATTGAGAGCGGGTTTCTGAATTTTCGATCACAATTCCTGAAGGAGCGTGCCTTAAACGAACCGCGGTTTCGACCTTGTTCACATTTTGTCCTCCTGCGCCCGAAGAACGCATGGTCTCCCAGGAAATATCTGAAGGGTTGATCTCAATTTCTATAGATTCATCAGCTAATGGATAAACATAGACCGAAGCGAAAGAAGTGTGTCTTTTGGCATTGCTGTCAAACGGGGAAATACGCACCAGCCGGTGAACACCGTTCTCTCCCTTAAGCCATCCAAAAGCATATTCGCCTTCTATTTCAAGGGTAACTGTCTTCACACCGGCGACCTCCCCTTCCTGGAAATTGAGTTCCCGTACTTTAAAACCTCTTTTTTCTGCCCATCGCAGGTACATTCGCATCAGCATTTCGGCCCAGTCGCAACTTTCAGTTCCGCCAGCACCTGCTGTAACCTGAAGAACTGCGCTTAAGCTGTCACCTTCTTCAGAAAGCATGTTCTTGAATTCAAGGTCCTCGATGAGTTGCAGGGACTGTTCGTGGCGCTCTTCAACATCCTCTTGAGTGGCTTCTCCTTCCTTATAAAACTCATAGATAACTTCAAGATCCTCTACGAGGGTTACGGCCCGTTCAAAATCATCTACCCATTTCTTTTCGGCATTCAGATTTTTAACGAGAATTTCTGCTTTTTTGGGATCGTACCAGAAATCGGGAGCAAGGGTTTTCTCCTGCAGGTTGGTAATTTCTATTTTTTTGGCATCAACGTCAAAGATACCTCCTTAACGCAACCAGGCGATCTTTGAGGTTCTTAATAGTATCTGTATTGATCATAATGGGATTTTAAGCAAAAATAGAATTTCAAAGGTTTCCTGAAAACTATTTTACGAATATTTTATAGTTTTAGCTTTCTTAAAAACCGGCCCATGAAATCTATTCTTTACCTCATAACTTTTCTTATCATTCCTTATACTTCGCATGCGCAGGTACCCGATAAAAACGACCTCAAAAAATATGAAGGCTATTTTGATTTTTATTACGACAGCTCTGAAGATAAAATTTACCTCGAGGTAGAGGATCTCAATGAGCCTTTTTTATACAGTCATTTTCTTACCAGCGGGGTAGGTTCAAATGATGTAGGCCTGGACAGGGGGCAGTTAGGAGACGGTGTGATCGTTGAATTTCGAAAGGCGGGAAATAAATTGCTTTTGGTGCAGCCCAATCAAAAATACCGGGCGCTTACAGATAATCTGCAGGAAAAGAAGAGTGTCGAAGAAGCATTTGCTTTTTCGGTACTTTACCGTTTCGAAATCAAGGAAAAGAAAGAAAAAAAGGGTTACGTGATCGATCTCACTCCATTCTTGCTGAAGGACGCTCATGGCGTTTCCCAGAAGATTAGCCGCGGCAATCATGGAAGTTTCAGTCTGGACAAATCCAGGAGCTCGCTTTCCTTGGAACGAACTAAAGCTTTTCCCGAAAATGTGGAATTTGAAGCCCTGCTCACGTTTACCGGGGAGGCGAAAAGTTCAACTTTGAGAGAGGTGCTGCCAGACCGTAGCAGCCTAACGGTTCTTCAACACCACTCCTTTGTAAAATTGCCGGATGACCATTATAAAAAAAGGATATTCGACCCCAGAAGCGGAGCTATTCCTATTTCATATTATGATTACGCT
>CAZNFK010000078.1:0-10307 GCA_964572365.1 uncultured Flavobacteriaceae bacterium
CTTACTGAAGTTATTTCGGCAGGAATTGCAATTGTAAATTTAGCACCTTTTTCAGGCAAATTTTCCAGTTTGATCGTACCATTATGGGCAAGTACAAAACCTTTGGCGATAGAAAGCCCAAGCCCGGTACCACCTGCAGCAGTTTTAGGAAGACGGTAAAATTTTTCGAAAACCAATTCCAGTTTATCCTCGGGAAAACCTTGTCCATTGTCACTGATTATAATTTGGAAAAAATCTGAAATATATTTTGTTTCTACGTTCACGCAAGTTCCTGGTGGAGTGTATTGAAGGGCGTTGTGTATGATATTGTGAATTACCTGTTCAATTAAAATTCCATCGATCTTGAAAAGAGGGAGATCTTCCTGGGGGTAAAAACTAATCGGATGATCTGGCGATTCAGCCTGATTTTTCTGAATGACAGTATGGATTATTTCATTGATATCATACCAGTCTAATTTCAGAGTTAAAAATTCCGATTCCAGGCGACTCATGCTGAGAAGATTTTCGACCTGCCGGTTCAGCCTGTTTCCGGCGATATCTATTTCAGAAAAAAGGTCCTGAATATTATCCTGACTCAGTTTTTCGGAGTTTATTTTCAGCGTGTCTACTGCTCCAATTATTGTGGCTATAGGAGTTTTTAACTCGTGAGAAAGCGAACTGAACAAAGTATTATAAAGTTGAAGGGTTTTTTCCCGTGCTTTTCTTTGTCTGGCTATATTTTCCACTTTTCGGATCTTGGAAGTGAATACGGCATTCATTACCGCAATGACGAAATACATAAGGAATAGCAGAGCGTCCTGTGGAGTATTGATATTAAAAGTAGCCTTAGGCTGGATGAAGAGGAAATTCCATATGAGAGCACTGAGAACAGCAACTGTTACAATAGGGTAAATGTCGAGGAACATCGCTAAGATGGATACTGCCAACAGAAGGATGAGAGCTACAACATGATATCCTATAATGTCAATAAAAGGGTAGCAGATCAAAGAAATAAGAAAAATGCAACCAATTCCGAGGAGGTATTGGAGCCATAAATTTTTCTCTATTTTTTTTATGAAGCCCAAAAGATTTTCTTCAAATATAAGCTACAACACCTTTTTATCCCTTCCATTCAGAAGAAAATCAACTTTTCGATTTTTATGCAAACAGAACCTTTCTCGAACTTTGTATCTTAGAGAAAACGTTTTTAAACTTGATAGTATGAAGTTCATTCTTTTTCTTCTCCTTTTCTGCGGAATTTCTTTGCAGGCTCAAACCCCCGAAGAACGTATAACCGAATTAGGTATTGATCTTCCTGAAGTTCAACAACCCGCAGCCAATTTTGTGAAATGGCGGCAGGTGGGAAACCTGCTTTTTCTTTCAGGGATAGGAAGTGATCAAAAAGGAAGGCTTGGAGAAGATTTAAATGTGGAACAAGGTTATGAGGCTTCCCGGGAGACCGCCGTAAAGGTCCTCGCTACGCTTAAAGCGGCAACAGGAGACCTGAGCCGCATCAAAAAATTTGTTAAGGTGAGGGGCATGGTCAATTCCACACCCGATTTCTTTCAACAACCACAGGTGATCAATGGCTTTTCAGACCTTATGGTGGAGGTGTTCGGGGAAAAAGGGAAACATGCCCGGGCGGCTGTAGGCCATGTGAGCCTTCCTTTCAATATCGCTGTTGAAATAGAAGTGATCGTAGAGCTGGAAGAGTAGGAAGGGATGATCTAATCTTGCTTAAGGTAGATTAACATTCTCTTACGAGTGATCGTAAAACCCTAATAATTAGTGAAATAACCTTCATTTAACATGATCTCCAGACATTTATGGCTATTTTAAAACAAACCAAAAATTAAACTAGTCATGAAAAAGAATGTAAACAAAATGATCACCACTTTATTTACGCTGACGCTTCTTTTCTCATCCGGAGCTGTTTTAGCTCAGGATTATGATAAGAAGGAGAAGAAGAAAGACAAGGACAAAGAGCAAATAGTGGATCAGGATCAAAGAAAAAGCCTGGAAAGAGACGTAAAAGATGCCAAAACAGCTTTTATGAGCGCCAACCCCGAATTGGAAAGCACACTTTCAAGTGCGGCGGGATATGCCATTTTTCCCAATGTTGGAAAAGGAGCCTGGATCCTGGGAGGGGCAGCAGGTAACGGAATTGTTTATGAGAAAGGACAGCTTGCCGGCTATGCCGAGCTCAGGCAGATCGATATTGGTTTTCAATTTGGAGGAAAGGCCTATAGAGAACTAATCATTTTTAAAACCAAGGAAGCGCTGGATGAATTCAAAGAAGGAGATTTTGAATTTGGCGGTAGCGCTTCTGCAGTAATTTGGGATAAAGGTAAAGGAGAAGCCATCACTTTTGAAAATGGAGTAGGTGTGGCTATTATGCCTAAAGCCGGTGCTATGGCAGGTATTTCTGTGGGTGGCCAGGAATTCGATTACCGTGCAGCAAATAAATAGTATCTAAAAAAGGACTTTTTAAACCGGATCTTTTTGATCCGGTTTTTTTATGTGAAATTTTTTCAGGAGGGATTAATAAAATAGTTGAAGTGTAACAAAAGTTACATAAAAAAAGAGTTTCAGGTCTTAAATTTACAGTGCTTATTTAATCCTTTAGTCATGAGAAATCTAGTAATCCTTGGAGCCGGTACTGCAGGTACTATGATGGCCAATCATCTTAGGCCGAAACTGAAAAAGAAAGACTGGAACATAACCATCATAGATCAATATAAAACCCACTATTACCAACCCGGATTTTTATTCCTTCCTTTTGATATCTATTCCGAAGAACAGGTGAAAAAAGTTGGAAAAAAATTCATTCCGAAGGGGGTGAAGTATGTTCAGAAAAAAATTGAGCAGATCTTTCCCAAAGAAAATAAGGTGGAACTCGAAGATGAAACCCTCAACTATGATATTCTTATTATCGCCACCGGTTCTAAGATCGCCCCCGAAGAAATAGAGGGTATGAAAGGCGAAAACTGGCACAAGAAGGTGTTCGATTTTTACACATTTGAAGGAGCACTGGCACTTCGGAATAAATTAAGGGAATGGCAAGGGGGGCATATGGTAGTGCATCTTACCGAAATGCCCATTAAATGCCCGGTTGCGCCTTTGGAGTTCGCCTTCCTTGCAGATTCCTATTTTCAGAAGAAAGGTATCAGGGATAAAGTAAAACTGACTTACGTCACGCCTCTTTCCGGAGCATTTACCAAGGAACAATGCTCCCGGTCCTTAGGACATCTTCTGAAGGAAAAGAATATCAACCTGGAAATAGACTTCGCTATTGAAAGTGTAGATAATGAGAACAACAAGATCATTGATTACGGCGGAAGAGAAGTTCCATTTGACCTGCTGGTGACCGTACCCACAAATATGGGAGATGAGGTGATAGCCCGGTCCGGGATGGGAGACGATCTAAATTTTGTGCCTACACATCCCAATACGCTTCAATCAAAGGAATATGAAAATGTGTTCGTTATTGGTGACGCCACCAATGTACCCGCCTCAAAAGCCGGATCTGTAGCCCATTTTGAAGCCGAAACTCTAACAGATAATATTCTTTTACACATTGAAGGTAAACCCCTGAAACCGGAATTTGACGGCCATGCCAATTGCTTCATCGAAACCGGAAATAATAAAGCCCTTTTAATTGATTTCAATTACAAACAGGAACCGGTAGAAGGCACATTTCCAATTCCGGGAGTAGGTCCTCTAAAATTACTTAAAGAAAGTGTGTTTAACCACTGGGGAAAACTGGCTTTTAGGTGGATCTACTGGAACATACTTTTAAAGGCAAGACCAATTCCGCTGGTAGGCCGGAATATGAGCACCAGGGGCAAAAAACTATAAACTTAAGTGAAACAAAAATTATAAAATCATGGAAACTCTAATTGCAGGTTCAAACGTAAAAGTAAACGAAGAAGGTTATCTACTCGATTTTTCTCAATGGAATAAAGAAGTAGGGGAACAAATAGCGCAGGCTGAAGGAATTGTCATGACTCCCCGGCATTGGGAAGTGATCGAGTGGCTTCAGGAACAGGTAAAGGCAAACCAAGCGCTATCCATAAGAGGTATTAAAAAAAGCGGTGTATTGGATATTAAAGAGTTCTACGCGCTCTTCCCCAATGGCCCTCTTAAGATATCCACAAAGATAGCCGGAGTGCCAAAACCAAAAAGCTGTATCTAATTAAATCTTACTGAGATGGGAAAGACAACGGTTAAAAAGATGCTTTTCATTCTGTCAAAAGCGACAATTGAAAATGTTTACGCTGCTTTTATAATGGCCAATGGAGCCAGGATGGAAGGTATTGAATCTGAAATATTCTTCACGTTCTTCGGGCTTGAGGCTATTCAGAAAAAGAAATTGAATGGCTTACATGTTGCCACTGTTGGTAACCCTGCCATGCATATTCCTACCATGGTAGGTGGTTTGCCGGGTATGGAAGCACTGGCAACTAAAATGATGAAAAAAGAAATGGATAAACTCGACATGCCTCCCGTAGATGAGTTTCTTGAGATCTTATCGGCTTCGGGAGTGAAGTTATGGGCCTGCAAACTGGCTTTTGATATGTTCCATTTAAAAGAAGAAGACCTGATCGATGAGATCGACGGAATTCTGACTATAGGTGATTTTTACAATCAGGCAGACCAGGAAGGAACTCAGATGTTGTTCATCTAAATTTTGATCTCTGTTTTTTCATGATAGAGGATGGTGGCAGGAGCCGGCTGTTTCAGTCGGCTTCTTTTTTCTTCTAATATTTGAAATTAACGGTAAAGGTGAGCCTGTTTCCGTCTCCACCGTGGTAAAAGCCAACATTTGCAGTAAGAGCGTAAAAGCCGTTGATCCAGAAAGAACCTCCGTAGTTATTATGCCATTTGTGGGTGTCATCATCATCTGTCCACACCCTTCCGTAATCAAATCCTGCACTCACTCCTACAATAAGAGGTATAAAATCTGTTCGTATCAATCCCAGGGCTGTGCGTAGATCTGTACTGTGGTAAAAGGAATACTTCCCGTTGAAACGGTGGTTTCGATACCCTCGAAGGCTCCTGTTTCCACCTAAAGTGGCTGCATGATAGAATTCATATTCATCTCCTATAACGGCTGCCCCTCCCACTTTTGTGGCAAAAACGGCAAATCCGCTAGGAATCAAAGGATAATCTATGGAAAATGATGGCTTCAGGTAACCAAATTGATTATTGTGTTCATCAATGTTTTGCTTGTAACCGGCAATAAGATCAAACCGGCTTCCCAGGCTGGGGTAGGAAGGGTTGTTCTTGTTCTCGTAAAAATACTCCGCTTCTGCTCCGGCATAAACCTGTTGGTCATAAATGTCATTTTCAACAGAAAAATTATCCGCTAAAAATGTATTTTCCCGATAGCCAACCTCCACCGTTTCCAGGGTAGGACCTACGGAAAAAAATGCCTCTGCCTCACTTCGCCACACAAGGGATGGCTTAAATTCACTTTGTTCCAGTTTTACCCTATTATACCTTCTTTCCACCGCATCCCTGTCATAATAGGTGTCATTTCCGGTGCCAAAGTAGTTGATGAAATAATTGGGGCTGGAATAACGGCCTTCAAGCTTTAAGTTCCAGTTATGGAACACGTGCGCAAATTCTGCCGAGGCATTTATTTCATAACCCCGGCTGGCAAAAAAGTACTGTGCGCTCAGCATGTACTGGGTAGTGAAAGGGTTGGTAGCCACACCATAAGTGGTGTAGATATCCTTGATCCCAAAGGTGAATCCCGCATCGGTTACATAATCGGCTACGGGCATGATCTTATTTTCACTGTATTTCTTTTTGAGGTAATGGTACTGGTTAATATCGTAAGAATCCACCAGCAATTTTTTTGCAGCTTTGTTTTTGATCACACTATTGGTGCTTTTATGATCATAAAGTTTGGCTTTTTTGGGATTCCTGAAATCATAAATATCTTCTTCTCCGCCCCCGATCATCTTTAGTTCAATGAGGTTATCTCCCTCTCCCTCCAGTGTAAATTCATCATCACCATCCAGTCCGTACATCCAAATTTCGTCTGTTTCTTCGGAGGAATAAGTTTTGGAGAAGATCTCCTTTTCCTCTTTTAGAATGGTTATGTTGGTTAGCCCGTTTTCTTTTCTGGTGATCCTGAAGTGGTCATCTTCATCGGTTCCCGTCACTGTCTGGAATTCCTGAAGGTGTTCCAGGTACTCACCGGCTATTTCAGGAAGATTTCCCCTTCGTCTTTTGAGGGTTTCTTTGATTTTGGTTATTTCCTTGTTATCGACCACCTCCTTCGGAAGACTTGCAAAAGCCTCTTCGATCACTTCATCGGTCAAATTCCTCTGGATAAAAGATACCTGTTCCTGCCACTGCTCCCGGTCTGTTTCATGTATGAAGCGCAGATCAAGTGGATATCCCGACCAGTTGAACCGTTTTACGTTCCTTAGATCTTCTTCGTAACTCTGCATTTTCCGAAGCTGTGGCACTGCCATTTTAATAAGAGGTAAAAGTGTTCCGTCATATTTTGAAAAAGCGTGATCCCGGTCACGGGGAATGGGTTCATAGCGGGTTTCTCCGTTTTCCTCAAAAGCGGCCCACCGCCATTGATCCTGGTGCCGGTCCCAGTCGCCTATGAGCATGTCAAAGATGCGTGCCCTGATGTAGGCCTCCTGGTCCACGTACGCTTTCTTGGATTCCCGCATTTTCAGCAGGAGATCAGCAGTGCTGATGATATTATCGGGTTTTCCAAAAGTTCTGAACTCCTTGTTTTCCTCCCCAACATGCTCCTCCAGCATAAAAAGGGCGTTACCATAATCTTCATTGTAGATGCCAAGGTCTTTCTGTTTTGGAACGTAGTAGATCTTTGGATTGGCGTGGTGGATATCAAGTGCGGTGGAGAGATCATTCACCGCAAAAGGGGCATAGGGATGCGCCGTGGTGAAAAAGTCAGAAATAAATCGTTGCGCAATGGTGTTCTCAAGAAATTCTCCCACGAAATTGGTCTGGACCACATCGGCCTGCAGGTATTGAATGGGATCCTTGCGCATGGCGCGAAGCGTGTATTCATTTTTATTCTCATTGATGAGTCTGAGGCTCCTGGATTGCTGCCCGCCACCTTCAGAGATGGGTTTTAAAGAATCAAGAAGCAATACCGGCGCTTCAACAGGTTCACTGTAGACACTTCTATATCGCTTGCCCCATAACCATTCATAGAGGTCGCTTTTTTTGGTCTCTTCGGAAGTATAGATCGCGGCAACCTCTTTTTCTGAAATTTCGGGATATTTTATTTCCAGTTCTTCCATGGTTATTCTTTCCCGCGGAATCGAATGTGCATAAACCAGTTGAGGCACTCCGTTTTTCAACTCAAAAAATTGCACGGCTGAGGAGCCGTCTTCAAAAACGGTGAATTTTGCATAGCCTTTTTCCGCCGAAGTGAACAAGGCATCGCCTTTAGTTCTTGCCTGCCGAGTTTTGGCAGCGGCCCCGCTTATGATCTGTGGATTGCGGCCGTTGTGTAAATACTGAAGGTTTCTATGGTTTCCGGAGACAAAGATGACATCCTCAAAGAGGCTGGCCAGGGTTTCCAGTTTTCCTCTTAATTCCTTCTGCTGATTGCTTTCATAATGGCTGGGTGAGGAACCCGTAATCCTTCTGAAAAATGGAATTTTACTACTGCTCATCACAGGGTGATGCACCGCAACTATGATGACCTTTCCATGACTGTCTTTGAGGTCATCTTTGAATTCGGTAAAGAATTCTTCCCGGGTCTTATAGTCGCAGTCAGAATTCATCCTTGGATATTTGTCCCAATCTTCAAGAAACCATTGAGAATCCACGCTCACCAATTCTATAAGATCATTAATGGATTCATTTTCCACGGGACATCCGTCATCAGGCCAGAATTCTGAATTGCTGTTGTCCTGTAAAAAAGATTCCAGGTCATCGATACTTTGAGGTGCATCTGGGTTCCATTCGTTTTCGCCGGGGGTAAGGAAGATCTTTCCCTTAAAATCTTTCAGTGGCTGTAATAGATCTTTCCGAAGAAACTCCTCAGACCGTTCCCGTTGGTGTTCTTCTTCGGGATAGCCATTCTTTTCAGTAGCATTTCCTAAAAGCAGTACACTCGAAGTCTTATCGTTTCCGGAAGCTGTGGCAATGGCTTCCAGAACTTCAGTTTTCTCACTGTCCCCGGTATTTGCCGTAATATAAAAGCTATGAGAGATTTTTTTATTCTGAAAAATGCTGTCCTGACCAAAGATAGGAGTGATAGACAAAAATGTTAAACAGAAAGTGACAATTACATGAAGGAAATTCTCTTTTACCCGGGAAGAATGCATATATAAACCGATAGTGATTTTTTTGTTCTGATTTCAGCAAGATTCAATTTCAAAAAAATTGTTTGCATGGCAGAAGGATTTAACGGATTATAACAGTAAAGAAATGCTTTCCCTAAAAGTTTTCATAAAGCGATTTTGCGGTTATATTTGTACTGAACCTGAAAATCTTATGGGCGCTCCAAAAACCTCCTTCTCTTCTTTATTCTTTTTTTCCCTAATTCTGATTTCGAGCTGGGCGAGGGGGCAGGAATTACCTCCTGTTATTAATTTTGATCCGGTGGAGTATGCTGCGGGAAACCAGAACTGGATGATCTCGCAGGGGGAGGACCGGAATATTTATGCTGCAAATGGATCGGGATTATTGGAATATACCGGTGCTGCATGGAACCTTTACCCTGTGCCCAACAGGACCATTGTACGGTCTGTAGAGGTTGTGAAGGAGAAGGTCTTTACAGGTGCCTACATGGAGGTAGGTTACTGGACAAGAAATGAAGTGGGGATTCTGGAATATACCAGTTTACTGCCTCTTTTTCCCGCCGAAGTTAAAGATGGGGAACAATTCTGGCACATAGAGAATGTGGGAGATGTCGTTGTCCTTCAAAGTTTTGAAGGTATCTACCTTTATGACATTGGAGGTAATTCCATCTCTCAACTGGAAACACCTGCCGGTGCTATAATGAACCTTTTTAAAGTTAGGGATAGACTTTATTTTTTTGTGGCCGAAAATGGACTTTACACTATTGAAAAAGGTGAAGTAAAAGAACTTATATCCCAAGAAACGTTGGGAGATTTTGAAGTAATGCGTATTCTTCCTGAAGATACTGGAATTCAGCTGGTTGGCCGTAAAGGGGAAATTTTCTTGTGGGATGGAGAAGAACTGGAGCAGAGGTATACTGAATTTTCAGATAAGGTTTCGGGAATCAGTGTATTTTCGGCGATTGATCCCGGTGATGGTTCTTTATTTATCGGCAGTGTTGAAAACGGTTTGTACCACATTGACAGCAACGGAAAAATTTTACATCATTTCAAACAGGAAAATGGCCTGCAGAATAATACTGTGCTGGATCTTTTTTTGGATGAGGAGAAAAATGTCTGGGCGGGCCTTGACAATGGTCTAAGTGTTATAAATCCTGGCTCTGCCTTTAAAATTTTCCAGGATAATGTAGGGAAGATAGGAACCGTATACACCTCCTTTAAAAAGGATTCTGTTTTATATCTGGGAACTAATCAGGGTTTATATTACAGAAAGGACCCTAACGGGAATTTTGAATTTGTGGAAGGTACCAATGGGCAGGTCTGGAATCTGCAAATGATAGATGGGATACTTTTCTGCGGACATAACAATGGGACCTTTGTCATAGAAGAGGAAAAGGCCCGCAAAATTTCGGATAGGCTGGGAACCTGGACAGTGGTTAAGCTTCAGGATAGGAAGGATGTTTATGTTCAGGGACACTACAATGGCTTTAGCCTAATAAAGAAAGAAGGAGAAAATTTTAGGGATCTTCCAATGATCAGGGAATTCCCTCATTCTTCCAAACATATTGTATCTGAAGAGGACGGAGACCTGTGGATAGGGAATGAACATAAAGGAGTTTTCAGGTTGAGGCTTAAGGATTCCCTGGATGGTATAGACGCGATCAGGAATTTCAGTTTTGAAGGAATTAACGGGATCACCTCGAGTATCTTCAGTTTTCAGGAAAACCTGTATTACGCGACAAAAGATGAAGTATTTCAGTACATTCCTTCCCAGGACAAATTTGTTCATAAAAATCCTATTTCTGAAGTTTTAGATGATGTGGACAGATCTTCCGGAAAATTCGTCGCAGAGCAGGATCTTTTATGGGGATTTACCGAAAATTCGGTGATCAATATTGGCTTTTCAAACCTCAATTCAAATTATAATTTACACTCGGTCTACATTCCCAAAGAATTTCGCAATATTCCATCGGGATATGAGAATATCTCTGAATTAAATGAGGGAGATTATATCCTGGG
>CAZNFK010000079.1:0-10241 GCA_964572365.1 uncultured Flavobacteriaceae bacterium
CGCCACTGGCGAGGTAATCAGCGACATAAATGAACCCTTCATCATCAATGACCAGATCGCGGGGACTATCAAGAGCTCCACCGGGAATTAATGCCTTTTGCAGAAGGTTTCCTTCAGGATCTCTTTTATCGATACCACTTCCCACAGAAAGGGTGTAGATGTTTCCACTCCTATCCTGAGCGATGGCTATGGTAATATCTTCGGTATTGAGACTGCTTCCTGAAACCGTGGGCAGGTCAACTTTACGGAGCCAATTGTAATTGGGGAAAGTTTGCGCCCTAAGTTGGAAAGAACTGCAGGGAATGAGAAGAAATAAAAATCCAAATATTGTCAACGCGCGAATGGCATGACAATAATGAAAAAATGGAGAGAAATATCCGGGGCAACTGCTCATTATGTGTATGTTACACATAAATATACTTATTGCATAGAAAGAGCAGGTGAAGGAAATGTTAACATACAAAACATTATCACGATAGATATCTACCGTGACAATGTTCTGCTAGAAACTGAAATGAAAGTTTTAGCTCTGTGCTTCTTCCTTGTTTCTAATTACCAACCTGAATCCTTCCCCATGAATGTTAAGGATCTCTACGTTCTCATCTTTCTTAAGATACTTTCTTAGCTTGGCAATGTAAACGTCCATACTACGGGACGTAAAGTAGTTATCGTCTCTCCAGATCTTGGTAAGAGCAAGTTCGCGCGGCATCAAATCATTTTCATGAAGTGCGAGCAGGCGCAATAATTCATTTTCCTTTGGAGAAAGCTTGGACGGCTCTTCATCTTTATACGTAAGAAACCGGAGCTTTGAATTTAAATGGAAATCCCCGATCTGGAATTCAAATTGTTTGCTGTCTGCAACGCTATCCGTAGCCTTTCGCTGCATGATCGCCTTGATCTTCATAAGAAGAACTTCGCTGTCAAAAGGTTTGTTGAGGTAATCATCTGCACCCACTTTATAACCTTTCAATACATCTTCTTTCATGGCTTTCGCGGTCAAAAAGATAATTGGAATCTCTTCATTCTTTTCCCTGATCTCTTTAGCCAGGGTAAAGCCGTCTTTATAAGGCATCATAACATCGAGAATACAAAGGTCGAAATCATCTTTTTTGAATTTTTCAAAACCTTCCATTCCATTTTTGGCATGAGTGACCTCATAATCATTCATGGCCAGGTAATCTTTTAAGACCGTTCCAAAATTCGGATCGTCTTCAACTAGTAAGATTTTCTTATTTTCAGTTTCCATAAATTAAGATATTAGTGGTAATTTAATTATAAATGTACTTCCTTTTCCTTTTTCGCTTTCCACGCTAATGGTACCCTGGTGGTCGTCCAAAATACGTTTCACGTAGGCGAGGCCTAAACCATGGCCTTTTACGTTATGAATGTCACCGGTATGTTCCCGGTAAAATTTCTCAAAGACCTTCTTCTGCACCGGTCTGCTCATTCCGCTCCCCTGGTCTCTTATCTTCATCACAATGTAATTCTTTACATTCTCTGTATAAATGTCAATTTTAGGGACATCTGGAGAATATTTTACCGCATTGTCAAGAATGTTCACGATCACATTGGTAAAATGGGTCGGATTGGCCAATATTGAAGATTTCAGGGCGCCAAAATGGGTTTGAACGTAACCCTGCCGGTCTTCAACAATCAATTCAATATGAGTGATCGCCTCCTCTATTAGTTCATGCAGGTCAAGACGCTCTTTTTTCAGATCCAGTTCGTTTTTCTCCAGTCTGGAAATCCTTAGTACATTCTCCACCTGTGCATGCATTCGTTTATTTTCATCCCTTATCATTCTGTGATAATGGGAAACTTTATCTGGATCATTCATAACCTTCGGGTTCTTGATCGCATCCAAAGCCAGGTTTATGGTGGCGATGGGAGTTTTGAACTCATGGGTCATGTTATTGATAAAATCTGTTTTGATCTCCGATATCTGCCGTTGCCTTATCAACTGGGATAAAGCACTGGAGTATGCGATCACAATTATCAACGTGAAAATGATGGAAAGCGCAGCCATTAATGTAATGGAGGACAAAACTACCTGCTTCTTTTCGGTAAAATTCACAAATAACTGATAATCATTTGTGCCATTGTCATTCGCAAATAACGGCACTCTGTAAGTGGTCCTG
Organism: uncultured Flavobacteriaceae bacterium; assembly: GCA_964572365.1. Classification (GTDB taxonomy): domain Bacteria; phylum Bacteroidota; class Bacteroidia; order Flavobacteriales; family Flavobacteriaceae; genus Salinimicrobium. The sequence goes on from CAZNFK010000079.1 coordinate 2,139, forward strand.
GCATTCAGCTTAAAATCTTCAGATCTCACTTTTGTAGCCAGACCATTTCCATAAATTCCATATTCAAAAGAGGTATTAAGGCCTCTGTTCTTCAACTCTCTTTCAATAAGGCTTTCCAAATGACTCCGGGAGACTCTTTTATGAATGGGTATCTTACTGGTGTACTCACTTACGGTGGAACGAATAAACTCCTTTTCCACATCTTTCATCCTGAAGATGCGATTGATCCTGCTGGGGGTGGAGAGCGAATTTTCGTTCAGGGTATCGTTTTTTACCAGTTTGGAGACTTTTGAATTGATCAATTTTTTAAAATGGATCGTATCAATTGAAGCATCCAAAAATGCCGTTGAAAGTTTGTAATCTTCCTCAATGATACCATGCGAATAAACATAAACCTCGTTAGAGAATTCATCGCGCTGTACCTGGAATATCTCACTCATAATGGAACTGTCGGGCTGCACCCCTAAACTGTCCACAACGTCTTGTAACGCAAAATAGTAGTTTTCAAGTTCATTGTTTTCAACTTCACTGGCTACCCTGCGTAATATCTGTTTGGCGTTAAAAGAAAATTGTTCTTCTTTACTTTCAACGGTGTTTTTTATCCAATAACCCTGAACAAATATGATTCCTATAAGGGAGAGGCTCATGAGAACCACCAAAAGAAAAAATATCTTTTTGTTCATACCCCAAAAGTATGATTTTAACATTTAGCCTTTTAACCATTTAACCAAAAGTTAACAAAACAAACCCTGAATCTACGCGCTCTTCAGCATAATTTGATGAATTTTTCGCACTTCCCGACGGGTTTGTTCAATATCCTGATTGTTGATGATAAAGTCGGCAAATTCTGCTTTTTTTTCATCCGGCCATTGGTTGTTCATACGGGCTTCAATTTCTGCAGGGGTGGTCTGGTCGCGGGAAATTATCCGCTGTATTTTCACCTCCCGGGGCGCAGTGATCAAGAGGTTTTTATCACACTTTTTATAACCTCCTTTTTCAAACAAAATGGCAGCTTCATATACCACATAAGCAGCAGTCTGTTCTTTTTTCCATTGCTCAAAGTTTTTTCCTACAACAGGATGTACTATGGCATTGAGCTTTTCCAGAAGCTTTTTGTCTCTAAAAACCCTGTTGGCAAGGAATTTTCTGTTCAGCATTCCGTCCTGGTAGGCTTCCTCTCCAAACAAGCCGGTGATCTCTTGCTGCAATTCAGCATCTGAATTCATCAGTTTTTTAGCTTCGTCATCTGCTATATAAACCGGTACTCCTATTTCCCTGAACATGTTTGCCACTGTGGTCTTACCACTGCCAATTCCTCCTGTAAGTCCGAGTACATTCATTTTTTGATGATAAACTGTATCCTTTTTTCATTTATCCTGACATTACTCGTAAAAGCCGGTTTTTTCACGACTTGAGGAATCAGAAAATCCTGCCTTTCCTGCAACTTTGAAAAATCGGCCACCACCCTGAAATCTGATGCCTTTACTTTGTTATAATCATTGAGAGTGACTTTGTAAAAAAGCAAGGTCTCCTTGGGAAAGATCACCACGTTCAGGTTATCGGGCACATTGATAAGCTCAATAGGCACCTGCACGCTTCCCTCTGTAAACTTTTCGATGTTCATCGAATAATTGAGCTGCGGTTTATAAACGGTGAGGTTCTTATAACCTATTGTATCTATCCTTATGGTTCCCACAACATCCTCTTTGACTTTCTTCAGTTCTAATTTTTCGGTATAAAGCCGGGTAAGGGTATCGAGAAGCACATCGGGACCGCTTACCCTCACAGAATCGGGTTGAAGCTGAAGCGTATCGGTCGCGGAATAACCCGCAGCGAATTCTACCTCTATCCTGGAAACCACCGGTAATTTCTTCTCCTTTTTTTGCTGGTAATTGATGGCTAAAACCTCTTTCACAAACCTGCTATCCTCAAAATCTATATTCAGCTGCGAGAGGATCTCCTTCCTGTTATCATCAATATAATAGAGCAGGGTTCCGTTTTTCTGAACTGTTTTAGAAATATCCACATACAGGGTGGGCGGAAAAATGGAGAACCAGGCTATTTTAAATCCGTTCTCTTCCATCCGCAGCTTTAAAGAAGTGGGATTATCGGGGGTAATAAGTTTATCTGGCGGAATGTTCACATAGGTAACCGGAATATCAATGATCTCATTGTACTGCTTTGAAAACTGCACAAAGATCCAGATGACAACGGCGAAAAAAAGAAAAAAGAAAAATGAATTAAAATTGGTTTTTTTAAACCGGTTCTTGGTTAAGGTCTTCAGTCTTTTTACCATTTTTAAAAAATAACTTCGGAAACCTCTTTTCGGGGGCTTCATTAAAAAACCTAAGATAGCAGGTAGAACGGCAGAAACCAAGTCCGTAACCAAAAAATTGCACCAGTACGGCCCAAACCGAATAGAGTGCGATCTCCAGGCTGTTAGTGAGTACAAGGGAATGCAGAAAAACCACAAAAAAATAAAGCAAGTAGAGGCTTATCAACAGGGGCCAACCAAAAAACAGCAAGAAAACACTCAATATCAATCCTGTCGTAAACACAGTGGGAAACCAGAACGTGACTTTGGCCGATTCGGGGTGCCATTTATTGAGAATAGGACGTACTACCCCAAACTTGTACACTTGCTGGTAGAACTTTTTCCAGTTAATCCGCCGTTTATGATATACATACGCTTCCGGTAAAAGTTTAGTTTCACAACCGCCTTTTTGAAGCCGCAAGGCAAGATCGGGATCTTCTCCCGGATGAATCCTTCCAAAACCTCCCGAAGTTTCAAAAGCTTCCTTAGACAATCCCATGTTAAAGCTTCGGGGCTGGAATTTTCCCACCATTTTCTTACCTCCCCTTATACCGCCGGTAGTAAGAAAAGAAGTCATGGAATAATTAATGGCCTTTTGAACCGGCGAAAAATCTCCATGTGCGGCATCGGGACCGCCGAAACAGTGAACAAACTTTTTCTTTAAAGCTTTGTCTACTTCCGCAAGATAATAAGGCGGCAGAATCACATCTGAATCAAGGATGAGAAAATAGTTTCCTTTAGCTTTTTTCATCCCGAAGTTTCTTGAATCACCGGGGCCTGAATTCGGCTTTTGATAGTAACTGATATTCAGCACATCTGAAAATCTCTCTACGATATCCTTGGAAGAATTGGTAGATCCATCCTCAACAATGACCACTTCAAAAGGTGCATCGAACTTAAGTTCCTGCATACTCTCCAGAAGTTCCTTTATTTCAGTAGGCCTGTTATAGACCGGGATAATAAAAGAGTAGGTGATCTCCATATCACAAATGTATTAAGAATTATGCCTCACCGGCAAAAAAAAAGAGGCTGCGAAAAAATGATTTTTCGCAGCCTCCAAAAGTGTATGAAGTTTGAATTAGCTTACTCGTCCTGCCCTTTTACAAAAGCTTCCATAACCTGCTGACTCACGCCCATATTGGAGAAGCCACCGTCGTTGTAAAGATTTTGAAGGGTTACCCTCTTGGTAAGATCAGAGAAAAGGGTAATGATGTAGTTCGCGCAATCCATTCCCGTGGCATTGCCTAAAGGTGACATTTTATCGGCATAAGCGATGAAGCCGTCAAAACCTTTCACTCCCGTTCCTGCCGTGGTAGGAGTTGGGGACTGGGAAATGGTATTTACACGCACATTTTTTTCCTTTCCGAAGAAATATCCGAAACTACGCGCTATAGATTCCAGATATGCTTTATTATCGGCCATGTCATTGTAGTCAGGGAAAACTTTTTGCGCCGCGATGTAAGACAGGGCCATAATGCTTCCCCATTCGTTCATCGCGTCTTTCTGGTAAAGGCTCTGCATGGTCTTGTGAAAAGAAACTGCAGAAACATCCCAGCCTTTGGTGGTGAAATCGTAATTCTGGTTGGTGTAATGGTTCCCTTTTCTTACGTTCACAGACATCCCGATGGAGTGCAGCACGAAATCAAGTTTGCCGCCCAAAATCTCCATAGCCTTTTCCACAAGATTGTCAAGATCCTCCACACTGGTAGCATCGGCAGGAATGATCTCAGATCCGGTCTTTTCAGCAAGATCTTTGATATTCCCCATTCTCATGGCAATTGGTGCGTTGGTAAGCACAAACTGGCCGCCTTCCTCATGTACGCGCTCAGCAGTTTTCCAGGCGATCGAGTTTTCATCGAGGGCACCAAAGATGATCCCTTTTTTTCCTTTTAGTAAATTATAAGACATGGTAGATTTTTTTGGTTTCTGTTAAGCGGGTAAATATAATAAACATCTTTTAATTAAGCAGCGCTTTTGCGTGGGCTACGGCAGATTCACTGATGTTCTTCCCTCCCAGCATCATCGCCAGTTCTTCAATGCGGTCATCCCCTCTCAATTCCACGATGTTGGTAATGGTACTGTGAGCAGCATCTTCTTTAAAGATCTTGAAATGTGAATCCCCTTTTCCGGCTATCTGCGGAAGGTGGGTTATTGCCAGCACCTGCATGTTTTTTCCCATTCTTTGGAGAATAACAGCCATTTTTTGAGCGATATCTCCGGAAACCCCGGTATCAATTTCATCAAAAATGATGGTTGGCAACTTGCTGTAGGTTGCCAATATACTTTTCACGGCCAGCATGATACGGGATAATTCTCCGCCCGAAGCCGCTTTTTTAATATCATTAAAACTGCCCCCTTTGTTGGCCGAAAGCAACCACGAAAGTTTGTCCTGCCCGTTAGGGAAAAAGTCCGCTTGTTTTTCAAGCTCAATTTTCAGTTTGGCATTGGGCATTCCCAGGTCTGCCAGGATGGTTTCTATTTCTTTTACAAACTTTGGAATGATCGCTTTCCTGGAATCGTGGATCTCTGCAGCCTCCTTTCGCAATACCTCCTGTTGGCCAGAAATCGCTTTTTCAGCCTTCCTGATCTCTTCTTCTGCATTTTCTGAAACCGAAACTTTTTGTGCCAGCTCTTGTTCGATCTCTTTTAATTCGGAAACAGTCGAAACCATATGCTTTTTCTGAAGGTTGTATAAAACCTGAAGCTTATCGTTGATCTGCGAAAGTTCTTCGGGATTTGCCTCTACTTTGTCTAAAGAGGACTCCAATTCTGTGGCAATATCATCCAGTTCAATGTTCACACTTTGAAGCCGCTCATATAACTGCTGATAATTTGCAGATATTGTTGAGATCTTCTGCAAATTATTGCGGGCTTCCCGCAAAGCTGCCGCAGCCCCGATCTCTTCCTGCTGAATATAATTTACCGCACTGCCCAACTGTTCGGTAAGCTGCTCCACATTGCTAAGTTCTTCAAAACGTTCTTCGAGCTCTTCCTGCATTCCTGGTTCCAGTTTAGCCTGCTGTAGTTCGGTTAGCAAAAATAGATTGTAATCGTATTCTTTGGTGGCCTGCGCCTGCTCTTCTTTTAACTGCTGCAACTGCTTTTGAAACCGCTTTAGTTCTTTTAGAGACTCCTGATAAGTTTTTACTTTTTCAGCATTCCCGGCCAGGGAATCGATCACCAGGAATTGGTAGTCGTTATCTCCAAGGCTTAAGGTCTCATGCTGACTATGAATATCAAGCAACCGCTCTCCCAAAACCTGAAGAGAAGATAGATTCGCCGGAGTATCATTTATGAATGCTCTTGATTTTCCTGACGGAAGGATCTCCCTTCTAATGATGGTTTGGATTTCATAATCAAGATCTTCAGCAGCAAAAAGCGACCGAAGGTCATAGGCAGCGATATTGAATGTACCTTCGATCACACATTTTTTTTCGGGATCACGAATGGCACTAAAGTCTGCCCTTTTTCCAAGGAGCAACGAAAGAGCTCCCAGCATAATGGACTTCCCCGCGCCGGTTTCCCCTGTGATGATGGTAAACCCGGGCTGAAGGTTCATCTGGATGTCTTCAATAAGGGCGTAATTTTTTATCGAAAGCGTTGTTAGCAAGAGAAATAAATTTTAGGTAAAGATACGTGAGAATTCATTCCGAATCAAAGCGGAATTTTAGTACCTGATGTTGCTCCATTTTTCTGAAAAAGTAGGAGCCATAGAATTGAGGGCATCTACCACTTCTTTTACAGAAACAGATGGTCCACCACTGAATACTTGCTGCACCTCATCGGCCTTGGCATCAAAGAAGGTACGCACCAGTAAAGAATTAGGTCTCCGGTCGTTCATTCGGTCAAGGTCAAGAATGGCATTGGCAACGGCCTTCTTTCCTTCTGCAGGAGACATATGCATCCTGTCCAGACCATTCCTGTGATACCCATAAAGGGCAGTTCGGTAACCTGAAAAAGAATTAGACATCAGGTCGGTGATCAACCTGTACCTGGAGGCGTTTCCATCCATAGCCTTCCATCCTGCTCTACCTCCTTGTTGCGCAGTATTTACGATCTGGTTGGCAGTTTCGTAATAAGCTGTACCGCCCTGTTCTTCAAAAGTATCGGCATCGAGGCCTAAAATTGTATAAACGTAAAAAGTTACTACAGAAACCAGGTCAGATCCATATTCATTGGGATTAAAGCTGAAAGGAGCATATTCTGTATAGGTGAATCCCAGCTGATCATCTTTAAAGTTGAAAACGGGGCTCACCATTGTAGAACCAAATACCGGTCTTGACGATTGTACCTGGATGGTTCCGGTAAAAGAATCTGCCTCATAGCCGGTAATATTGATGAACATACTGCAATTAATACGTTCATGCGGCAAGAATTGCCTGTTGGTCCACTTGGTTTGATTGATGAATTCTGTGAGGGAATTTTCAAGGGTCTTGAAAACCGTCACATTCGTTCTTCCTGTTTGCTCGGCATTAACCACCACCTGGCAATTGAGTTCCTGTCCAAAACACAGGCTGCTGAATAAAAAAAACGTCGCGAAAAGGAGCAGTTTATTCATTTAACAACAGGATTAATTCATTTAAAATATCTTCGGCTACCTCTTTTTTGGTCTTCAAACCAAAATCGGCTTTTTTGCCATTATTGAACAAGATACTTATTTTATTGGTTTCAGATTTAAATCCGGCTCCTTTATCATTGAGGGAATTCAAAACGATAAAGTCAAGATTCTTTCTTTCCAGTTTTCCAAGAGCATTTTGCTGCTCATTTTCCGTTTCCAGGGCGAACCCTACCAGGATCTGGTTCTTCTTTCTGCCTCCAAGGGAAGCCAACACATCGGGAGTACGCTCCAGCTCTAATGAGAGGTTTTCAGTCTCCTTTTTTATCTTTTGATCGGCCACTTTCCTGGGGCGGTAATCTGAAACTGCAGCCGCGGCGATAGCTGCATCTACCTCATCAAAATGTTGGATGGCAGCCTCATACATTTCCTGCGCGCTCTGCACTCTTATGAGTTGAATACCCTCATCGGGATTTTCCAGGTGTGTAGGACCCGAAATAAGGATCACTTCTGCTCCTGCCCTTTTGGCCGCGGCAGCCAGCTCATAACCCATTTTTCCGCTGGAATGGTTTCCTATAAAACGTACGGGATCAATTGCTTCGTATGTAGGGCCGGCGGTGATCATCACCTTTTTTCCTTTTAGCGGAAGGTTTGCTGAAATGTGATCTTCAATGAACTTTATGATCTCTTCGGGTTCTGCCATCCTACCCTCTCCCACTAATCCACTTGCCAGTTCGCCTGAAGTGGCAGGGATCATAATGTTTCCGAAGGAAATAAGAGTTTCAAAGCTCTGTTTAGTAGATGGGTGCTTGTACATGTCCAGATCCATTGCCGGGGCAAAATACACCGGACATTTTGCTGAAAGATAAGTAGCAAGTAAAAAATTATCACTGTTGCCGGCAGCCATTTTTGAAAGGGAATTGGCAGTGGCAGGCGCGATCAACATGAGATCGGCCCACAGGCCAAGATCAACATGGTTGTTCCACAACCCGTTATCATCTTCTTCCCTCGTAAAGGAAGAAATAACCGGGTTTTTGGATAAAGTGGATAAGGTAAGAGGGGTAACAAATTCCCTGGCTGCAGGCGTTAGGATAACCTTCACCTCTGCTCCTGCCTTTACAAACAAGCGGACCAGGAAAGCTGTTTTATAAGCGGCAATACCAGCGGTAACGCCAAGTAGTATCTTTTTGCCGCTTAGTACAGACATTTGTTATTCTTCGCTTTTAGTATTGCG
>CAZNFK010000080.1:0-10080 GCA_964572365.1 uncultured Flavobacteriaceae bacterium
GTAAAAACCTCTCCTTTTTTGGAGAGGTTTTTTTATGTCTTTAAGTGAGGGACGAGAAGCCTGTGCCGAGCGCAGTCGAGGGGAATCCCATCGGCTCAAAAGCTCCTTCAGAAATGAAGGAGCTTTTTTATGCGCTTGGGGAGTTTTAGCGTCTAATCGATTAAGATTTTTGATTGGTTGAGATTCTGAAATTAATTCAGGATTTTCAAAAGACCCTTTTTTGTTGCATTTTTAAATCTCCCAATTTGAGAGTGATCTAATTCCCAATAAGAACTAAAAAAATCCTGCTGTGAAGCAGGATTTTTCTAATATAAACCCGTATTCAGGTTATTCTGTTTCTGCTTCCGAAACCGATTCTGCAGTAGCATTTTCGGTCGCCTTGCGTTCCTTTAAAAAATCTTTCAGGCTCTTCCCATATTTCGAACTTTTCACTTCGGGTGTAAGGGATTTGTATATGGTGTCGAGATATTTAATATTGGCATCATACACTTCAGAAATTGCCAGGTAAGGAGCTATTTCCAGATCCTTATTGTTGATGGCGTAATTAACGGTGTACAGGTATCGTCTTTTCAGCAGGTTATTATGAGCTATTTCCGTAGAATCAATTACACCCTGGTCCTGGTTCTTTTTAGCAAGAAGGTTGGATTTGATCAATTCCAGGTTCTTAGTATTGAATTTTTGCATCATGCTGCGATATTCTGTCAACTTTTCCTGATTTTTCGAACCCTCCACCACAGCATCTGTTTCAAAATTCTTTAGCGTGGTATTAACTATCATCTCCCCGGGTTCGGCAAAGAACAGCAACCTGTCATCAAATTGACTGTTATCAACTTTGTTAAGATATAAATATAAAATCTGCGGACCATCAATGAAGGTTTCGAATTGAAAGGCTTCCTGTCCTTTTATAATTACAGAATCAAGAGTGATAAGAGAAGTGTCCTGGATCTTCTGGAGATAAAGCGTTCCTTTTTTCAACCCCTGAACTTTTCCCTGTACGGTAAGATTCTTTTCTTCAGTAGAACAGGCGGCGAGACCGCATAAAACAAGTAATAGTATTCCTAATTTTTTCATGTAAGTGTTTAGATAAAATGGGCGCAAATATTGTAAAAAAAATTAATTCAGACTAACCGGCAGATGCCATTTGCATTAGAATCGTGCTTAAAATTGCTCCGTAGGTTCCCACTACGTAGCCAAATACGGCCAGGAGAACTCCCACTGTTGCCAGCGACGGATGAAAAGCGGCAGCTACAACGGGTGCAGAGGCGGCTCCTCCCACGTTTGCCTGACTTCCTACTGCAAGGAAGAAATAAGGTGCTTTGATCAATTTAGCAACAAGTATTAGCAGGCCGGCATGGATTGCCATCCATACTAATCCAATGGCGATAAGTCCCGGGTTGTCAAAAACCATGGTAAGGTCCATCTTCATACCAATGGTAGCCACAAGGAAATAAATGAATACACTTCCGATCTTGCTGGCCCCCGCACCCTCATATTCCTTTGCACGAGTGAAGGATAGAATGATACCTACTGCAGTTGCAATGGTGATCATCCAGAAAAACGAGGAAGAAAATGAAGAAAGCGCAGATTTACTGTCGTTGAAAACCTCATAGGTAGAAGAAAGAAAACCTGATATACCATTGGCTCCCCAATGGGCCAGTCCTACTGCACCAAAAGCGATCGCAAGCATGATCATCATATCGGCCAGCGAAGGATTACGGGTAACACTTTCAGCATAGGCTGTGACCTTGTGTTTTAACTCTGTAATAGCCGAATTGTCTGCGTTAAGCCAGCGGTCGATCCTGTCGGTCTTGCCAATTCCCATCAGGAGAATGGCCATCCACAGGTTAGCTACCACAATATCCACCAACACCATTCCCCCGTAAAGATCGGGGTTGTATTCAAAGATCTCCAGCATGGCTGCCTGGTTAGCGCCTCCACCTATCCAGCTTCCTGCCAGGGTGGAAAGTCCTCTCCATACCGCATCGGGTCCAACCCCGCCAACTGTTTCAGGAGAAAAGATAGAGATGAGGAGAATGGCTATAGGGCCGCCAATAATGATCCCGATCGTTCCTGTAAAGAACATGACCAAGGCTTTTGGGCCTAAATTGTAAATAGCTTTTAGATCGATACTTAGCGTCATTAAGACTAAGGAAGCCGGTAATAAATACCTGCTGGCAATAAAATAAAGCTGCGAAGTCTCATCGGAAATGATATTAAGGGAGTTGAGGATCGCAGGTATAAGGTAGCACATTAGCAGAGCCGGTACCACCTTATAGAATTTATACCAAAAGCCTGTTTTTTTAGAGGATGTTAGGAAAACAAAACCAAGAGCCAGCATCAAAAGTCCTAATACGATGGCGTCATTGGTGAAAATTGGGGGATTGTCCATAGCTTATTTTGTAATGGACGGCAAATTACAATTTTTTAAGAAAGTTTTAAAGTTTAGGTCCGCTAAGAAATGCCGAAAAGTTTTTGCAGGCTTATGGCTACTCCGTCTTCTTTTCCGTGGTGGGTGATCTCGTTGGCTATTTCAAGGATCTCGGGTTTGGCATTGCCTACCGCTATGCCCATTCCTACGGCCTTCAGCATTTCATAATCATTGTAGTTATCTCCAAAAGCGATGCATTCTTCCAGCTTGAGGTGAAAATGATTTTCCAGGAGGACCTTTATCGCTGTTAATTTAGAAACCTTCCTGTTGGCTATTTCCAGGTAGGTGTCTTTGGAGCGGTAGAGGTGAAGTTCGTTCTGGAAGTTACGGCTTAGATATTTTGTGATGCTATCAATATCCTCTTTTTCTCCCATGCACATGATCTTATGGGCACCCTTATTTTCGGTTTTCCATTTTTCAATAACTTTTTCATTGGAGAGGATCACAGGACTTACCTGGGTATTATTCTCCTCTCTTTTTGCCCACTGATCCATCTGCGGAACATACCATTCCTCCCCATTGTACAGGCTGAGGTGACAATTGATCTCCAAATTGAATTGCTGCAGGCTCTCGATGATTGGAAGTGGTATCTCTGTGGAGCTCACAGGTTTATTATCAATTAAGACCAGTCCTCCGTTATAACAAATGAGAGGTTGGTGGGAGATGTGCAGGTCATGCTGCAGGTGCCGCATCGCCTGTGGCATCCTGGAGGAGATCAACACCACCGGGACCTGTTTTTGAAGTTGTTGAAATACTTCTTTGGTTAATTCTGAAAGTTTACGGTCTTTATTCAGTAGAGTGCCGTCAATATCGGTAAAGATCAATTTATAACTCATTCCAGGGTTTTAATGAAATCGGCGATCACAGGAACCAATTCAGGATGAAGGGGTAAACCGGCATCATTATATGATTTAGAGTTCTCGAGGTCATCACCTTCTATTTTTCTGAAAACGTGATTCATTTTATCCAGGATCACCAGTTGCGCTGAGGGTTTTGCCGAGTGCAGCTTTTCAGCCTGATCTTCCTTGACCTGCAGGTCGTTGCTGCCGTTAATAAGAAGTACCGGCATATCCAGTTTTTTTAATTCTTCCTGCGGATCGTACTGCATCCAAGATAATATGAATGGCTGAACGGAAGGCCTAAAAATCATTTCCAGCATAGGATTATAATTTTTGCTGCTGCCCGTTTCCCGCATTTCCTTAAATGTTTGCTGCACATTCTCTTTTAATCCCGGCATTTGCCCCGCGATCTGGTCCACAATGATCGAGTCTATGGGTTCGGCCGCACCGGCTATAGAAATAAAAGCATCTGCCTTGTCTTTAGCCGCCACCATGCCTACTAAAGAACCCTGGCTGTGGCCAAGAACAATAATGTTTTTAAATTGATCTGATTTTCTGAAATGTTCGATCACCGAAGAAACATCTGTGATGAAATCTTCAAAGCGAATATCTTCTTCCTTTATTCCCAGGTCTCTCATTTGTAGAATTCGTTTGTCATAACGGTAAGCAGCAATGCCTTTTTCAGAAAGTTCTGCGGCCAGTTTTTTAAACGAATCGTTCTTCATGAAAGATTGGTTCCCATTGCGGTCAACAGGTCCCGAACCCGGAACCAAAATAACCAGAGATGAAGATCCAGTTTTGGGAGTGAGAAGGGTTCCTTCAATGTATTGATTGATGTTGACTTCTTCTGTGGGTAAGGTTTGTTCCTGCGCGAAAATTAAAGTGGTAAGGAGAAAAAATATAGTTGAAAGCGTTTTATTTTTCATGATCGGTTGGAGATGTGGGTTGAAAATATCTTTTTAAAATGTCTTTAGCCGCTGCCGGTCTTTGTGTTCCTATTAGAAATTCTTTGTCTTTATTGGTTATGATCTGGATACCATTACTTCCGTAGATAAAATAAGCCTTCCAGTCGCGACCTAGCCCTCTGAGGCCCCAGCCGCCATATTCTGCCGAATCATATTTCCTGATGTAGCATTTCTTGATCTCGTTCCAGGAGAAATGTTTCTTTGTGAAGCCGAAGGGTTTGAACCCCACAGTCACCCCTTCATTATCGATCCTGGTTTCCAGCCGTAAATATAGTAGCCCCAGTACAATTGGGAAAGTAATGGCAAGACTAATAATCGAAACCACCAGGGTGGTGTCTTCATCCGCATTATATGTGGCATAATAAGCTGTTCCTACGACAATAACAATAATGGCCAGGATTAGCATAGAGAGCCACCATCGGTTTATGAACTGTTTTTCCTGAAAGATCTTCATGATTTTTCTGATTTATCTTTTCTAAAGTTACAAATTTCTTCCGGGGCTTCAGATAGTTTTGAAATAGCTTGCAGAGAAAATAGGCAAGGTATTTGAATTATGGAAAATGCATCGGTGTTTTTATATCTTTGCGCCTTAAATAAAACTATATATGAAATATTTTTTACTGATAGCCTCCCTCTTATTTTCAACTTTTTCATTTGCTTCTGAAGGAGATTGGGGCAGGACCGGGCATAGAGCTACCGGAGAAGTAGCCGAAGTATACCTTTCCAAAAAGGCTAAACAAAAGATCAAGGAACTGCTTAATGGACAAAGTCTGGCCTTTGTTTCTACTTATGGCGATGATATTAAGAGTGATCCTGCGTACCGGAAGTATGGCCCCTGGCATTATGTAAATCTCGAGGCAGGACAAACCGAGTATTCAAAGGAAGATGCCAATCCTGCAGGAGATCTTGTGCAGGGGATCAAAACCAGTATAGCTGTATTGCAAGACCCGAAATCTTCTAAGGAAGACAAGGCTTTTTACCTGAAAATGCTGGTGCATTTTATGGGGGACCTTCACCAGCCCATGCATACGGGAAGAGGAGAAGACAAGGGCGGAAACGACATACAGGTAAGGTGGTTTGGCCAGGGTTCGAACCTTCACAGGGTTTGGGACAGTGAAATGATCAATGATTTCCAAATGAGTTTTACCGAACTGGCTGAAAGTACAGACGATCTCTCCCCTAAAGAGGTAAAAAAGATCAAAGAAGGTTCTATTCTTGACTGGATGTATGAATCCAAAGAACTCAGTAAAAAGGTCTATGATTCCGTAGAAATAGGAGAGAAATTAGGATATGAATACATGTACGAATGGTTTCCCGTTGCTCATGACCAGATCCAGAAAGGTGGAATAAGATTGGCGAGGGTTTTGAATGATATTTTCGGATAACTAGTAAGGAATCTCAGATAAAAGATCTCAGGCTTAAAAAGTCTGAGATTTTTTTATATCAACGCCCTTAGAAATATCAAGGGTTGGCAGTGAATGTTGCGCTTTTTGTTTTTATGTTGTATAATTGGTTAAAAATAAATAATTTGCAAGGCCCTGCAGCTATAGAAACTTAACCTAAATAATTTGAGAAATAATTACTTCCTAAGTGTTATTGCTTTTCTCCTGTGTCTTTCTCTGTCCTCCCAAACGACAGTAAAGACGTATAAAGACAGTATCCAACAGCTCAAAAAAGCTGCCAACGATGCGTCCGACACATACGATTATAACAAATCCATTGAATATTCAAGTGAGGTAGTCAAACTTGCTGCCCCAAAAAATGATTATTATAACCTTCATAAAGGATATAAAGGAATTGGAGTTGCTTACGAAGTGCTTGAAGATACTGCCCGTGCCCGGGAGAATTATGAAAAAGCCCTGTATTATGCTCGGCTAACTAACAATGACACTCTTTTACTGCACTCCTATAATAACCTGGCCAATATAGTTTCTTCAAATAAAGAAACTATTCAAAAGGGTCTGGATTATTATGAAAAGGCGATTGATATAGCAGCCCGGTCGATGGAGTCAAAAGATGCTATCACACCCATTCTTAACATAGCCTGGACTTACCTGGAAAATCATGATTACACAAAGGCTGCACCTTATTTAAAGCGGGCATGGAATCTCAGTAAAGAGTCCGGGGATAAGAATTTTCAAAGTAATTTACTCGCTTTGTTCGGTATGTATCATTCTGGGAAGGATGAGTTTGACGAATCAAGAGAGCATTTTAGACAGGCTATAGAAATGGCCGAAAAAGATTCTTTACTGGTAGAGGCCTCCTTCGCATACGAGGAATACGCCAAAATGCTTGTGAAAAACCGTTTTTTTGAGGAAGCTTACTCCGCTCTTAAACAACATCAGGAGTACGAAGAATTGTTGTTTCAGAAAGAAAAGAATCACCAGCGGGAAGCTGTCTATGGGAGGTTTCAAACCGAAGAGTACAAAAAGGATCTGGCTGCCGCGCAGCGGGAACAGCAGTATAAAGATGAGGTGATTGCCAAGACCCGCCAGATCACTTTTGTCATGATCATTTCCCTGGTGGGACTGTTGCTCTTCCTGGTATTCCTTTTCAGGAATAACAACATTAGGAAAAAATTGATCGGTGAGCTAAGGGATAAGAATGAGGAATTGACGGCCGCTAAAGAAGAAGCAGAACGGCTGTCTCTCCTAAAGACCCGCTTCTTTTCTACCGTAAGCCACGAGCTTAGAACTCCGCTTTACGGAGTTGTAGGGCTTACCTCTTTGTTGCTGGAGGAAAATGAAAACGAGAAACAAAAAGAAGACTTGAAATCGCTGAAATTCTCTGCAGATTATTTGCTGGCCCTGATCAATGATGTTTTGCAGATGAATAAAATGGAATCCAACCTGGTTCATCTTGAGAATGGTAATTTTGACCTGCAGGAGCTTTTCACGGGAATTGTAAAATCTTTCGAAACTACCCGCAACCACAACAATAACAGTATTGCACTTGAAATAGACGAGAATATTCCGCGTAATTTGATCGGGGACTCCATGAGACTTTCCCAGGTTATGATGAATCTTGTGGGAAATGCCGTTAAATTTACTCAGGACGGAAAAGTTTGGATCAAGGCAAAACTCAATAAATGTGAGGGCCAGGCCTGTTCTATAAGATTTGAGGTCGGGGACACCGGCCCGGGAATTCCGAAGAACAAACAGCAGGAGATCTTTGAAGAATTTTCCCAGTTGCAGGCGAATAACTACAATTACCAGGGAACGGGGCTTGGCCTGCCTATTGTCAAAAAGTTATTGCAGCTCTTTGATTCAGAGATCAGACTTGAAAGTGAAGAGGGTAAAGGTTCGATCTTTACTTTTGAAATAAAATTTGAAAAAGGAGCAGAAGAGATCGTTCCCAAGGCTGCTAAGAGAATTCCGGGCGATGTAATGGACCAGCAGGTCAAACGAGCCCTCATCGTGGACGATAACCGAATTAACCAGGTAGTAACCCGCAGGATCCTTGAGCAGCGTGATTTTGAGTGTTTCGTAGCGGGAAGCGGAGAAGAGGCTATTGCTATCCTTAAAGTAGAATCGATAGATGTGGTGCTTATGGATGTAAATATGCCGGGAATGAACGGAATGGAAACCACTAAGGAGGTAAGAAAGTTCAATCCTAACGTACCTATCATTGCCTTAACGGCTGTTGAGGTAGGAGAGATGCGTGAGGAGATCCTTAGCGCCGGGATGAATGACATAATCAATAAGCCTTACAATATTCCCGAATTCTTTAGTACTATCTTCAGGAACCTTCTGCAGCCAGTAGCTTAAAGATTCAAAATTTAAAATGATGATTTTGAAAAAAAGGATATTCCATCTTTTCAGAAATAATTCCGGAGTATTCAGAAAACAATCAGTCCACCTTAAATTAGAGCATAAAAAAAACCGCTTCACCTTCTCAGGGAAGCGGTTTCTCATTTATTGATGAGATTTAATTTTTATTTCACCATCTCAAAGCTGCGCTTGATAAAGGCGGTAAGTTCTTCTCCTTTTAAAAGGTTCTGAGACAGTCTTGCCAAATCAAGGGACTGCTTGATCAAACGTTCCTGTTTCTTTGCGGTCTTGGTGTTCAGGATCTCAGAGATCAACTCGTGGTTGGTATTCACCACCAGGTTGTACATCTCTGGCATATTGCCCATTCCGAACATTCCACCGCCACCGGTTTGCTGCATCTCCTTCATTCTTCGCATGAATTCCGGCTGCGTGATGATCATTGGTGCCGCGTTACTGTCCATAGCTTCCATTTGGATAGTATATTTTTCCTTGGGGATCACCTTTTCGAAATCTTCTTTCAGTTTCTCTTTTTCTTCTTCTGAAAGTTTGGAGATCTTTTCCTCGTCTTTTTTGATCAGGTTATCCACGTGATCTGAATCTACCCGTACAAAAGAGATCTTTTCCTTGGAAGTTTCCAGTTTTTGAAGCAGGTGCGAAACGATCGGGGTATCCAATAACAGCACCTCGTATCCTTTTTCTTTAGCCGCTTCAATATAGCTGTGTTGCTCGTCTTTGTCTGAAGCATATAAGATCACTTTATTACCATCCTTGTCTGTCTGGTTCTCTTTGATCTTTTCTTCAAATTCCTCAAAAGTGAAATATTTGTCATCTACTGTTGGATAAAGCGCAAAAGCCTGGGCTTTTTCGAAGAACTTCTCTTCGGTAAGCATTCCGTATTCGATAACGATCTTAATGTCATTCCATTTCTTTTCAAAATCTTCGCGGTTATTGTTGAAGAGTGACTTCAGCTTGTCGGCTACCTTACGGCTGATGTAGCTGGAGATCTTCTTCACGGCTCCGTCTGCCTGCAAATAAGATCTGGATACGTTAAGTGGAATATCTGGAGAATCGATCACTCCGCGTAACATGGTCAGGAATTCAGGAACTATGCCTTCTACATTATCGGTCACGAAAACCTGGTTCTGGTACAACTGGATCTTATCCTTTTGAATGTTCATGTCCCTGGTCATTTTAGGGAAGTACAGAATTCCGGTAAGGTTGAATGGATAATCTACATTGAGGTGAATGTGGAACAACGGCTCCTCGAATTGCATTGGGTAAAGCTCCCTGTAGAATTCTTTATAATCCTTATCCTCAAGATCTGTTGGCTGCTTGGTCCATGCGGGATTGGTGTTGTTGATGATGTTATCAACAGTTTTGGTTTCCGGTTTTGCATCTTCCGGTGCATCTTCGGGAAGTTCAATGGTTTCCTCTTTTGTTCCGAATTTGATCGGGATAGGCATGAACTTGTTGTACTTCACAAGCAACTGTTCGATCCTGTTCTCTTCAAGGAATTCCTTGTCGTCCTCATTAATGTGAAGAATGATATCTGTCCCGTGCTCTTTTTTATCGGCTTCTTCCAGGGTGAATTCGGTAGTACCTTCACATACCCAGTGAGCCGCAGGTTCATCTTTGTAAGATTTGGTAATGATCTCTACCTTGTTGGCCACCATAAAGGCAGAATAGAAACCAAGTCCAAAGTGGCCAATAATTCCGCTGTCTTTGGCAGTGTCTTTATATTTTTCAAGGAATTCTTCAGCTCCCGAAAAAGCTACCTGGTTGATGTATTTTTCAACCTCTTCTTTGGTCATCCCAATTCCCTGGTCAGAAATTCTCAGTTGCTTTTTTTCCTTATCGATAGAAACCTCAATTACAGGGTTTCCATATTCAACAGAAGCCTCTCCAATACTGGTAAGGTGTTTTAGTTTTAAAGTCGCATCTGTCGCGTTTGAGATCAATTCCCTTAAAAAGATCTCATGATCACTGTAGAGAAACTTCTTGATCAAAGGGAAGATGTTTTCTACAGATACATTAATGTTTCCGGTTGCCATATAATTTGATGTTTAAATACTATTAAA
>CAZNFK010000081.1:0-5988 GCA_964572365.1 uncultured Flavobacteriaceae bacterium
CATGATCCTGAAAAGATAATTTGTAAAAGCCGCTGCCACCGCAGCGGCTTTTTTTATGGCCGTTTGTAAAAAATGGCATTTTGAAAATCATATTAAAAACGCCCCTTTTGGGCATTAAAAAAGAAAATAAGATGAAAACAATTCCTGCAGTAATGATGAACATGATGCGCATGATGCGCCACCCATACTGCTGCCGGGAAATGTGATCTGTTTGTGTTTGTGTTCAATGAAAAGATCCCTTCGGCAGCCACGCCGGAGGGATTTTTTTTTGTTACCAACTCAACAATGACCAATAAAAACCCACCCCGCCCTGCGGGTATTCCGAAACAAGTTCGGGACAGGCTCCCTCCGAAGGAGGGGAAAACCTTAAACCTTAAACCTTAAACCTTAAACCTTAAACCTTAAACCTTAAACCTTAAAAAGATGAGTACACAAAACAATTTTTCGACCAACGCCCTTCATGCGGGCCATGACGTAACAGCAAACGGAGGAACACGCGCAGTGCCTATTTACCAGTCCTCTTCGTATGTCTTTAAAAATGCCGATCATGCGGCCGCCCTTTTTTCACTGGCCGAACCCGGATTTATTTACACACGGATCAACAATCCCACGAACGACATACTCGAGCAAAGGCTGGCGGCCCTGGAAGGCGGCATCGCGGCGGTAGTGACCGCTTCGGGCACCGCGGCGATCAACACCACTCTGCTTACTTTGCTCAAAGCAGGAGATCATATTGTAGCTTCCTCCAGTCTGTACGGTGGTACCTATAACCTGCTTAGTGTGACCCTGCCACGACTCGGAATTAGAACCACTTTTGTGGATCCTTCAGATCCCCACAATTTCTCCAAAGCCGTGCAGGAAAATACCCGTGCGTTTTTTCTGGAATCGCTGGGAAATCCGAAGCTCGATGTACCCGATCTTGAAAAGATCTCACAAGAAGCCAAACAGCATAAGGTACCGCTTATAGTGGATAACACTGTGGCTTCCCCGGCGCTACTGAATCCCATAGAACATGGTGCCGATATCGTGATCCATTCCCTTACCAAATACATCAACGGTAATGGAACAGCACTCGGTGGTGCAATAATCGACGCCGGAAAGTTTGACTGGTCTAACGGGAAATTCCCGGAATTTACCGAGCCTTCACCCGGTTACCACGGACTCGTCTATCATGACGTTTTAAAAGAAGCGGCTTTTATCGCCAAGGTACGGATAGAGGGGCTCCGTGATCATGGCGCTGCTCTGAGTCCGTTTAACGCGTTTCAGATCTTGCAAGGGCTGGAAACCCTGGATATCAGGATTAAAAAGCACAGCGAGAATGCGCTTGCGCTGGCCGAATGGTTACAGCAACAGGAAGAGGTAAACTGGGTGAATTACCCTGGGCTAAAAAACAGTCCGTATTATGAGCTTTCCCAAAAATACCTTCCTAAAGGTCAGAGCGGGGTTGTGACTTTCGGAGTTAAAGGTGGGTTCGAGGCTGCAAAGGTGATCGCCGATGAAACCAGATTGTTCTCCCTGTTGGCCAACATTGGGGATACCAAATCGCTGATCATCCACCCGGCAAGTACCACCCACCAGCAACTCAATGATGAACAGCAGGCAGCAACTGGAGTGACTAAAGACCTTGTGCGATTGTCTGTGGGGCTGGAAGATCTCGAAGACCTGAAGACCGACCTGAAAAACGCCTTTATGAGGGTAGAGCAGGTTGTAACAGTGAAAAATGCGTAGGATGTTAAAAAGAATTTCCATCCCTCGTTTTCAAAATTCTGCAGGAACCATCCAGGAAGTCGCGGTGTATTTTGAAAGTTTCGGTCCCGAGTTGGGGACAGCACCCGTGGTACTGGTGAATCATTCCTTGACGGGGAACTCCCGGGTGACCGGAGAAAATGGGTGGTGGCAGGAACTGGTGGGGCCGGGAAAAACTATAGATACGGAAATATATAGTGTGCTTTCTATCAACGTCCCGGGAAATGGCGCGGGTGGTCCTGATGATCTCCTGGAGAATTATTCCGAATTCACCCTGGGCGATATTGCGGCGATCTTTCTGAAAGTACTTCAAGAATTGAAGGTTGAAAAACTCTTCGCTGTCATTGGAGGTTCCATCGGCGGGGCACTGGCCTGGGAACTGGCAGTTTTAAAACCCGACCTGGCGGAGCATGTCATTCCCATTGCTGCCGATTATAAAACCACCGACTGGGTGCGGGCTCTTTGCAAAGTTCAGGCACAGATCCTCAACAATTCGGCTGATCCGGTTCATGATGCCCGGCTGCACGCCATGACCTTTTACCGCACACCCCATTCGCTTTCAGAAAAATTCCGGAGAAAAAAGAACGGGCAAAATGACCTTTTTGAGGTGGAAGACTGGCTCTTGCACCATGGTCGAAAACTGCGAGAGCGGTTTCCGCTTTCGGCTTATAAGCTGATGAACCACCTGCTCACCACGATCGACATCAGTCGTGGGAGTGGAGATTATTTAAGTGCTGCAGCGAAGATCTCCGGGGATATTTACGTGGTATCCATAGATTCAGACCTGTTTTTTACGGCCGAAGAAAACAGGAAAGATCACAGGGAGCTGTCAAAAGTGAAAGAGACCATTAAATATTCAGAGATCTGTTCGTCACACGGGCACGATGCCTTTCTCATAGAGTTCGGGCAGCTCGACAAAATTCTCACACCCATTTTTAAACCAGAAAAAACTCAGAAAAATGAAAAAAATATATGTAGTGCTGTTTGGAACAGGTAATGTTGGCAGCAGCCTTCTGCAACAGATCTTATCGGCAGGGGAGTATCTAAAAACACGAGAAGGGCTCGAACTCAAGGTGCCGGTGATCGCCAATTCCACCACAGCGTTTTTTCAGAGACACCACCAAAGTCCGTCCTGGGAAACCGATTTTAAAGCCTTCGGTTTTCCCTACAGGCTGGAGGATGTCCTCGATTACGTCCGGGAGCAGGGGTACGAGAACCTGGTGGCGGTAGATGCCACGGCCAGCGATGAGTTTGTAGATCATTATTTCACCCTCATAAGGGAAGGTTTTCATATAGTGGCGGCCAATAAAGTGGCCAACACCCGCTCTTCCGCGTTTTATACCGAATTGCGTGAAAGCCTCAAAAAGAACAATAAATTCTTTTTCTATGAGACCAACGTGGGCGCCGGGCTTCCGGTCATCGAGACCCTGCGGAATTTTCACCGTTCGCACGAGGAAGTGACCAAAATAAGAGGTGTTTTTTCGGGCTCGTTGAGCTATATTTTCAACACGTTTTGTGAAGAGGAAAGACCTTTTTCCGAAGTGTTGACCGAAGCTTCCGAAAAAGGCTTTACAGAACCCGATCCCAGGATCGATCTTTCCGGTAAGGATGTGGGCCGAAAACTTCTCATCCTGGGGCGGGAACTGGGTCTCAAAAAGGAACTGCATGAGGTGGCTATCGAAGATTTGGTTCCGAAGCATCTCAATGGCCATTCAACGTTGAAAAATTTTCAGAAGAAAAAGAAAGATCTGGACCTGGATTTCCTTCAGTTAAAAAAACAATTAAAAGCAGATGAGGTGATAAGGCATGTGGGGGAACTGGATGTACAAACCGGGAAACTGGAGGTGAAGCTTTCGAAGGAGAAAAAGACCTCGGCCCTGGGCAGTTTGAAGCACGCCGACTCTTCTTTCGAGATCTTCACCAAAACCTATGGCGACCAGCCGGTGGTGATACGAGGGGCAGGAGCAGGTGCCGGGGTGACCGCGCGCGGTGTTCTTACAGATTTGATTAAATTAGCCGAAAAATTACCCTCATGAAGATCCATCTTAAAAGATTGAACGATAATTACCATTTTGAAACCGTAAATGAACGCGGTGATGTAGTACATCTCGATAACAAAAGTGAACCGAATCCGCAGGGGGCGAGCCCGATGGAATTACTGCTCATGGGGATTGCCGGGTGCAGCGGGATCGATATCGTGATGATCCTTAAAAAGCAGCAGCTCGAGATCAAAGACATGAAAATGGAAGTGGAAGGTTTCAGGAAAGATGACGGTACCGTTCCCAATGTTTTTACCCGTATTCATGTAAAGGTTTTCTTGGAGGGAGAGATTCCTGAAAATAAGGCGCTTCGTGCAGCGGCACTTTCCTTCGAAAAATATTGTTCGGTGGCCATGATGCTCGAAAAGGCTGCGGAGATCACTTATGATGTGTCTGTAAACGGAAAATTAGTAGAGTAATTTCCGGCACCCCCGCCTCATGAAAAAATTATTCACCTGCCTGCTCTTCATTTCCGGAAACTGGATCTTTGCCCAGGAAGACCGGCAGTTTTCCGTAGAGGCTAATTACTTCTACGGCAATATCGTGGAGCACAGCCCGGCGATCTCGCATTTGATCACCCATTACCCTGAAGGAGTACTGCTGAGCTTCAGCAAAAAGACCTTTGGGGAGAATGCCTGGGAAAGAAGGTATAATTACCCCGAGCTGGGAGTTACTTTCACCTACCAGGACCTCAAAAATCAATATCTGGGTGAAAATTACGGCCTTTACGCCCACATGGGCTTCTATTTTTTGCAGCGGCATTTTTTACTTAAGGTAGGGCAGGGCCTTGCATATGCGACCAATCCCTACGATCCCGATACCAACTACCAGAACAACGCTTTTGGTTCCCCGGTGTTGAGCACCACTTATTTAAGCGGAAATTTCATCTGGGAGAACCTTTTTGAAGGACTTGGATTGCAGGCCGGTATATCCCTGATCCATTATTCCAACGCCGATTTTATTTCTCCCAACAGCAGTACCAATACGGCGGCCGTTAATGTTGGCCTCAATTATTTGCTGAATCATGAAAAGGAAGTAAGTTTTATTCCAAAAGAGGAGGAGGGAAAATACACGGAACCCTTGCATTACAATTTGGCATTGCGCAGCGGAGTTAATTCTGCCCGTATTATTGGCACCGGTTCTTTGCCTTTTTTGACCCTTTCTGCCTATGCAGATAAACGCCTGAACAGAAAAAGCACCCTGCAGGCAGGAACAGAGATCTTCTTTTCGCGCGCCATGGAAGAATACATAAACTATCATTCTTCGGCTTTCCCCGAAGGAGGAACCACCGGCGAAGAGGATGCTAAACGGGTGGGGGTCTTTGCAGGGCACCAGCTTACTTTCAATAAAACCTCTGTGCTTACACAGCTGGGATATTACGTCTACTATCCCTACGAACGCTTTGTCGATCAGGTGTACAACAGGGTAGGACTTCAAAGGGAATTGTACAAAGACCTGTTTGCATCGGTCACCGTTCGCTCGCACGGGGCCAATGCCGAGGCGGTGGAATTCTCAATAGGATATCGATTATGAGGCAATTCAGAAATATTCCGCAGTGGTCCCTATTAGTTATAGGATTGTTCGTTTCTTTTCTCTTTTCGGGTTGTAATTCTGAAGACGCTCCCGAATGTTTACAGGCCCCGGGCAGGATCGTGGAAAAGGAGGTTTCGCTGGCAGCTTTCAGTAAGGTTGTGGTCTACGGAAAAGTAAAAGTTTTCATCAGGCAGGGAACTGAGCAAAAAGTGATCGTCGAAGCCGGTGAAAATCTCATCGGACAAATCTCTGCTGAAGTGGAAGATGGGCAGTTGAGCCTGCGGGACCTGAATACCTGTGATTTTTTCAGGACCACTTACGTGCCGAAAGTTCATGTTACGGTGCCTAATCTAACCTATATTGAAAATGCAGGGAACCGGATGATCGAAGGAGTAGGGGAATTGAATTTTCCGCAGGTCACCTTAAAATCCAATAATTACATCAAAAACCCCGAAGTCTACACCAACGGGGATTTCAGGTTTAATCTGGTATCCCAAAAAATTCACGTAAGCGGCGATGATTTCTCCAATTTTTACCTCACCGGAAGTACGAGTTATATGGTGGCTCAATTTTGGGCCGGCGACGGGCGCCTGGAAGCGCGTGAACTGGTCGCCGACAGCATAAGGATCTTTCATCGCGGCACGAATAAGATGATCCTTAATCCGCAGCA
>CAZNFK010000081.1:6088-9964 GCA_964572365.1 uncultured Flavobacteriaceae bacterium
ACAGCATAAGGATCTTTCATCGCGGCACGAATAAGATGATCCTTAATCCGCAGCATTCGTTAAAAGGGGAAATAAGAAGTACGGGAGATGTGATCTCGGTCAACCGACCGCCGGTGGTGGAGGTGCAGTCTTTTTATACCGGGAAATTGATCTTTGAATAACTTTATGTAATACTTAAACCTAACAGGTGTCGAAAACCTGTTAGGTTTGGTCGATCAAAAAGAGGTAAAATAAAACCCCATCAGGGTTCCAAACCCTGAAAGGGTTGGTGTTATTCTCTCTCCAGCGTCAGTTCTGAAAACAGGTTTTCGAGGTTTTTATTCTTCCTGTTCAGTTGCAGGGTTTTGAGTCCATGATCGTGGGCAAAATCAAAAACCTCCGGCCGCATGTCTTTTTGCGTTTCGAACACCAGTTCATAAACGAATCCGGCAGGATTTTTAATGTCTATCAGGTGCGGCAGGCGCTGCAGGGCCACCTCTTCGATCCTGTAGTCAAACTCCACTTCAATGATCTGTACCTGTTCATCGCGAAGCGCAGCCAGTTTTTTGTCGGCTACGATCTTGCCTTTGTTGATGATGATCACCCGTTCGCACAATGCTTCCACTTCGCGCATGATGTGGGTGGAGAGGAAAATGGTTTTTTTCTTTCCGGTTTCCCTGATGAGGTCTCTTATCTCTACCAGCTGGTTTGGATCAAGTCCGGTAGTGGGTTCGTCGAGGATGAGTACCTCGGGGTCGTGCAGCAAAGCATTTGCCAGGCCCACCCTTTGGCGGTAGCCTTTTGAAAGCTGTTCTATTTTCTTATTAGCTTCGGGCAGTAATCCCGTCTGATGGATCACCTCTTCGATGCGTGCTTTGGGAACATTGTAAATCGAGGCGTTGAATGCCAGGTATTCCCGCACGTACATGTCGGTATATAGAGGATTGTGTTCGGGAAGGTAGCCGATGCTTTGCTGAGCCTTCAGCAATTCTTTTTCCAGATTAAATCCGTTTACGGCGGCTTCGCCCGAGGAAGGTTGCAGGTATCCTGTTAGTATCTTCATCAAAGTGGATTTTCCTGCCCCATTCGGACCCAGGAACCCCACGATCTCCCCTTTTTTTATGGAAAAGGAGACCTCATCCAAGGCTTTCTGCTCCCCGTAATATTTAGAAATTCCTTTTGCTGAAATGGACATTAAAATGCTTTTTTTCAAAAGTACTCCAAGTTTTCTGAAATCTGAAACTTCAGGAGGCTGCTCTTTTTCAATCGTTAACGTTTAAATTTCAGCTAAAAGAGTTTTTTACTTTCAGATTTAATCCTACTTTAGCCATTCAGAAAAGACACCAATGAGAAATTTTATCTGGCAATCTCAGTATTATTTTTATTTCTATTCAGGAAATAGGATCGGGAGTGCCGTATAATTAAACCATATATTATAACTCAAATCCCGATGATCTCATCGGGATTTTTTTTTGGAAATTATGAAAGAGAAAGTAGCAATTCAGGGAATAGCAGGTTCTTTCCACCACCAGGTAGCGAGGGAATATTTTGGGAATGAAGTGGAGGTAGAGGAATGTATGTCCTTTCAGGCTGTAATAGACAGTTTGTTGACCGGTAGTTCAGAAAAGGCGGTGATGGCCATTGAGAACTCGATTGCGGGTTCCATCCTGCCCAATTATGCGTTGATCGATGACAATAATATCAGCATCACGGGAGAACATTACATCCCCATTCAAATGAACCTGATGGCCGTGCCGGGGCAAAAGATAGAAAATATCAGGAAGGTATATTCGCATCCCATGGCCCTGCTTCAGTGCAAGGAGTTCTTTAAGGATCACCCGCACATTAAACTGATCGAGGATGCAGATACCGCATCGGTGGCCAAGCGAATTTCAGAAAACGGGAAAGCAGGAGTAGCAGCCGTGGCCAGTTCTGCCGCCGCCGAACTTTTTGAGCTGGAGATCATTGAACGCAATATCCACACGGTGAAAAGCAATACGACTCGTTTCCTGATCCTTTCAGCAGAAAAGGAAGACCAGGAAACAGCTAAAACCGATAAAGCTTCCATCAAGTTCGTGATGGAAAGCAGGCAGGGAAGCCTGGTGACGGCTTTGAATATTCTGCGGGACTACGAGCTGGACATGACCAAGATCCAGAGCGTCCCGGTTATTGAGATGCCCTGGAAATACGCTTTTTTCATAGATGTGGTTTTTTCTGAGCCCGAAAAATTCAGGAAAGCCATGAGCATCCTTGAGATGATGACAGAAGAGCTAAAGGTGCTGGGAGCTTATAAAAGCAGGTATGCTGCTTCGGAAGTAATTGCAAACGAAAAGAAGATCGGTGCCGGAGTGGCATAGTTCAGAAGAAAATAAAGTGTCACAAAAGCCGTATTTTTGCAGTTGTCAAAAATGAAGAATCAAGACAGGATTTTTCGCGGTGGCACATAGGATAAATTGAGAGAACATTACAATGGAAAATAAAAAGGAATTAAGGAACTGGCTGGATGTCTTTGGACTGGATCATCCTTTGGTGATCGCCGGGCCTTGCAGCGCAGAGACCGAGGAGCAGGTGTTGAAGATCGCTCATGAATTAAAAGATACCGATGCCACGGTGCTTCGCGCGGGGATCTGGAAACCGCGTACCCGCCCCGGGAATTTTGAAGGAGTTGGTGCTCTAGGGCTTAAGTGGCTGCAAAAAGCTAAAGAAGAAACCGGCATGTTGACCACTACGGAAGTGGCCAATCCTAACCACGTGGACCTCGCCCTGAAGCATGATGTGGATATTCTATGGATTGGCGCACGCACCACAGTTTCCCCGTTCATCGTGCAGGAAATTGCCGATGCCCTTAAGGGAACAGATAAGGTGGTGCTGGTGAAGAATCCGGTAAACCCCGACCTTTCGTTATGGCTGGGAGCAGTGGAAAGATTGTACTCCAGCGATATCAAAAACCTGGGGGTAATCCACCGCGGATTTTCCACTTATGAAAAGACCCGGTACAGGAACAATCCCGAATGGCAGATCCCGATTGACCTGCAGACAAAATTCCCTGACCTGCCGTTGATCCTCGATCCTTCACATATTGCAGGTAACCGCACCTCTATTTTCGATCTTTGCCAAACCGCATTAGACTTGAACTATGACGGGCTCATGGTAGAAACCCATTATGATCCCGACAATGCCTGGAGCGATGCCCAGCAGCAGATCACGCCGGCTACCCTGGTGCAGTACATGAAGGATCTGAAGATTCGAAAAGAGATCTCTGAAAGTGAGGAATTCAAGACCAAACTACAAAGCCTCAGGGCGATGATCGACATTGCCGACACTCAGCTCTTGGATATACTTTCCAGGAGAATGAAGATCGCCGATGAAATAGGAAAAGCGAAAAAAGACCAGAATGTTGCCATTTTGCAGAATCAGCGGTGGAACGAGATTTTGGGGAAAATGATCCTGGAGGGAGAGCAAAATGGGCTAAGCGAGGAATTTATTTTGCGCATTTTCAAGGCTATTCACCAGGAGTCGATCAACCATCAGAAAAAAGTAATTAGCGAATAACTTCAGGATTTCGCACTTTTGTAACATGACAGGAACAGTTTATAAATCTACCGGCAGCTGGTACCAGGTAAAATCTGACGAAGGGGAATTTTACCAGTGCCGTATCAAGGGCAAGTTCAGGATCAAGGGCATAAAAAGTACCAATCCTGTGGCCGTAGGCGACCGGGTGGAATTTAAGCTGGAAGAGAATCCTTCCGAAGGGGAAGAAACCGGGGTGATCACCGGCATCAGGGAGCGGGAGAATTACATTATCAGGAAATCGGTCAACCTGTCCAAGCAAACGCATATTATCGCTTCCAATATCGATCAGGCTTTTTTATTGGTCACGCTGAACAATCCGCCCAC
>CAZNFK010000082.1:0-9739 GCA_964572365.1 uncultured Flavobacteriaceae bacterium
TACAAGCGGGAACTGGCCTTTAAAGTATGGTGACGCAGAGTAAAGAACCGAATAACACCAAGATAAAGTTGTCCATTCAGGTTAGCCTGAATGGACTTTCTTTTTGTGCCTTATCGCCTCCCGAACAAAGAATCGTTTTCTTCAAGGAAGTCAATTTCATCCGAAAACTGAATCCTTCCGAAGTTTTACAGCAAATAGAAAAACTGTATGATGAAGAGGAATTCCTGAAAAATGAAACCCCCGAAGTCACAGTTCTCTTCTCCAATGAATTGTATTCGCTAGTACCCGAAAAATTCTTTGATGAGCAAAATGCTTCAGATTACCTGAAGTTCAACACCAGGATCCTGGAGACAGATTATGTGGCCCACGACCGCATAGAGCATGCAGGGATCATTAATGTATTTATCCCTTACACTAACATCAACAATTTCTTTTTTGAAAAATACGGGGAATTCGAATACCGGCACTGCATTACCAGCCTCACCGAGAATTTCCTGAAAGAGAGTGAACCTCGGGATGAAGAAGCCAAATTATATGTGAATTGCTATACCCGTGGATTTGACCTCCTGGTGATAAGAAAAGGAAGCCTGCTGTTAGCGAATTCTTTTACCTGCCATACCAAGGAAGACTTTATTTATTACCTTCTTTTTACTGCGGAACAGCTCGAATTAGATCCGAAGGAGTTTGAACTTATCTTACTTGGGAAGATCACAGCTAATTCAGATTATTACCAGATCGCCTACCGTTATATAAAAAATATTCGGTTTTTGGAGACGGCATTTGGTTATATCTTTGCACAAAAGGAACAGCCACCAAAAGGCTACATGCATTACACCCTTCTAAAAGCACTCCAATGAGGATCGTTTCCGGAACTTATAAAGGAAAAAGAATAATTGCTCCCAAAAAACTACCTGTACGTCCCACTACAGATTTTGCCAAGGAAGCGCTTTTCAACATCCTTAATAACCAATACCATTTTACAGCCTTAAAGGTGATCGACCTTTTTAGCGGCACGGGAAACATCTCCTATGAGTTCGCCTCCAGGGGGGCACAGGAGATCATTGCCGTAGACGGACACTTTGAATGTGTAAAATTCATCAACAGGATCTCCCAGGAACTTGACCTGCCTATACGAACGGTAAAAAGTGATGTTTTCAAATATTTAAAAACAACCGGAGAAACGGCTAATATCATTTTTGCCGATCCTCCTTATGATTTTGATACCAATAGCCTGCAGCAGATCGTGGAGACAGTATTTTCAAGGGATCTCTTATTAGAAGGCGGCTCGCTCATTATTGAACATCATAAGAAATTAGATCTTTCTTCACTCGATCATTTTTCGGAAGTACGTAAATACGGGAATTCAGTTTTCAGTTTTTTTGTGTAATTTGAAGTATGGACCAACCGCAAAATACGATCGAGCTGGAATTTTCCACTTTGAAATTCTTTGATCATTACGTCATTTCAAGGCTTAAAGAAGATGTGATTTTTGACAAACCCCAGGTGAAGGAGTTGGTAAGGGTGTGCAATGATCACTTTCAGGATCAAAAATTCGTGTATATCTCCCAACGGGTTCATAATTATAATGTAAACCCAACGATTTATCTAAAACTGAAGGAGGCGAAAAATCTCTGCGGAATTGCCATTGTAAGCCAAAAAACTTCTGCCCTTAACATGGCCGCCTTTGAAAAGAATTTTGCGAAGGTTCCCTTTGAAGTTTTTCTGGAACTAAAGGATGCCAAAAAATGGGCCTTCGAAAAAGTGAAAAAATAAAAAGCAGACCTGTAAGCCGGATTCTGTACTCCAATCCCGAAGGACTGAAGCCCTTATCATTTATCTGAAGCCTTTGTTACCAAAGACCTTTAGCTGCCTACCCTCCGGCAACGGACGGGCAATCCTTAACAGCCGGTATACATGGCATTGCACCGCATAGAGTTTACCTGATTTCACTACAGCATTACCTGTACATCCTTTCTGTTGCACTGGTCCTATCCCGTTCGAAAACGGGATGATGGGTGTTACCCACTATGCTGCCCTATGGTGTCCGGACTTTCCTCCCCGACAATGTCAGAGCGATAAGGCGGTCTGCTTGGCGCAAAGTTACTTAGAAAAAGCACTTTTGCTCTATTTTTTCAGTAATATTCAGAATAAAAATTGTGCCACATATACACCGTTCATTGTGGATAAAAAGGAAAGCATTTCCTCCCCATTCGGTTTTGTATTTTTATATTTGTCTTTTAATTATTGTCAATGGAACATTTTGTAGTATCGGCCAGAAAGTATCGCCCCCAGACTTTTAAGGATGTGGTGGGCCAACAAGCTATTACCAATACGCTGCTAAATGCCATTGAACACAATCACCTTGCCCAGGCCCTGCTCTTTACAGGTCCGCGAGGGGTTGGGAAAACCACCTGCGCCAGGATCCTGGCAAAAAAGATCAACCAGGAAGACAATCAGGACCCGAATGAAGATTTCGCGTTCAACATCTTTGAACTCGATGCCGCTTCCAATAACTCGGTTGATGATATCAGGAACCTGATCGACCAGGTAAGGATCCCTCCACAGGTTGGAGAATACAAAGTATATATCATTGATGAGGTGCACATGCTTTCACAGGCTGCTTTTAATGCCTTCTTGAAGACCCTGGAAGAGCCGCCAAAACATGCGATCTTTATTCTCGCTACCACAGAGAAGCACAAGATCATCCCAACTATCCTTAGTCGTTGCCAGATCTTCGATTTCAAGAGGATCACGGTGAAAGATGCCAAGGAATATTTGGCATATATCGCAGAGCAGGAAGGGGTGAATGCCGATGATGACGCCCTTCACATTATTGCCCAAAAAGCCGATGGTGCGATGAGGGATGCCCTGTCTATATATGACCGGGTAGTAAGCTTCAGCGGGAAAGAGCTTACCAGGCAGGCGGTGACAGAGAACCTGAACGTGCTGGATTACGATACTTATTTGACAGCTACAAATCTCATTCTCCAAAATGATATTCCGCAGCTGCTTTTGCAATACAATGAGATCTTATCTCACGGATTTGACGGCCATCATTTCATCGCGGGACTGGCTTCCCATTTCAGGGATCTTTTAGTGTGCCAGAACCCGAAGACCATAAACCTTTTGGAAGTAGGCGAGAATACTAAAGCTCTCTATTACGAACAGGCACAGAAGGCTTCAGCTGAATTCTTACTGAAAGGCATAGAGCTGGCAAATGAATGTGACCTGCAATATAAAAGCAGCCGAAATCAAAGACTGTTAGTGGAACTTTGCCTGATGCAGCTTGCCTCTTTCACTTTTGGCGGAGAAAAAAAAAACGATAGTTCGTTCATAATCCCTCCTTCACATTTTTCTAAACCACCGGTACCCACTCCGGCGATGAAATTATCTCCCAAAGAGAAAGAGGTGATCACCAATAATGAATATTCACAGGGAGATTCTGCACCTCCAAAAGAGGCCCAGTTACCCGAGAAAGGAAACTCAAATTCAGGAGATTGTGCTCCCGCGGTATCTGAACCCGCACCTTCTTCAGCTGAAAATACTGAAGAGAAAAATGAGGTTTCTCAAGAAACTGTTTCCGAAGCAACTACGGTCCAGGATCCGATGCCTTCTTCCGCAGAAAATAGAATAGCAAAAAAGAGAGTTTCGGGTCTTTCCTTAAAAAGCATTCAGAAGAAAAAGGAACTGGAGGCAGAAAAAAGAGAAGCCAAAAAGGAGCAGGCTGTAGAAAAGAACGGCGAGTTCACAGAAGAACAAATGCAGGAGGCGTGGCAGGAGTTCGCAGCCGAACAGATCGAAAAAGGGGAAAAGATCCTTGCTTCGATCATGCAGACCGATACCCCGGTGTTGAAAGGAAAAGATATTTGTATTGAGCTGCCCAATGACACCATGAAATTGGAACTGGAGAGGGTACAATATTATTTAATGGGGTTTTTAAAAGAAAAACTGCAGAATACCCATATCCAGCTTAAGGTGAAGGTGAACGAAAAAGCAGAAAGGAAATTCGCTTTTACCCCGATCGAAAAGTTCCAAAAACTGCAGGAGAAAAATCCGCTTTTAGAGAAATTACGTTCCACATTTGACCTGGATATTTAAGACATGTTAGGACTGAAATTACCAACAGACCCGCGATGGGTGAACATTGTAGAAAAGAACATTGAGGAGATCCTTACAGATCATGCTTATTGTGAACAAAAAGCAGCCTCCACGGCGATCTCCCTTATCGTAACTCATCCCGAATATTCTGATTTAGTAACGGCCATGACCGCCCTGGCGAAGGAAGAAATGAGCCATTTCAAAATGGTCCACGATAAGATCCTTGCCCGCGGCTATACCCTTGGAAGGGACCGTCGCGATGAATACGTCGTAAAGCTGATGACCTTTTTCCCTAAAGGGGGCAGCAGGGTCACCAACCTTATACACCGATTACTTTACGCTGCCCTTATTGAAGCCCGAAGTTGTGAAAGGTTCAGGTTGCTATCTGAAAACCTGGAGGATAAAGAACTGGCCGACTTTTACAGAAGCCTAATGGTGAGCGAGGCCAATCATTATACGATGTTCCTCAACTTTGCGCGAAAGTATGGTAAACGGGAAGAAGTGGATAAGAAATGGCAGGATCTACTGGTATTTGAGGCAGAGATCATGAAAGACCTCGGAAAGTCTGAAACTATGCACGGGTAGCCTCTTCTTTGCTCTCCTGGTACAAAGACCTGATAATTCCATCTGAAAGTCCGATTTTTGGGACGTATATTCTGCGTGCCCTGGTCCATTTCATTGCAGAGAGATAGATCTTCGCGGCCGGCACAATAACATCGGCCCTGTCCTGGTTTAGGTTGAGCTCGGTGATACGCTCCTCATAGGTAAATGACTGCAGTAACTGGTAGTATGAGCTCAAATAGAGAAAACTAAGCGGTTTTCCGTTCGCCTTTCCACTGCTTTTAAAGATGTTATTGATGTTCCCACCAGACCCTATAAGGTCGATCTTTGTATATTCTTTAGTGACAGATTTGATCCAGGTTTCCACCTCTTTCCACACCTCATCTGGAACCATCTCGTTTAACAACCTTACTGTTCCCAGTTTAAAGGATCTTGAAGTGATCGTTTTTCCGTTGGAGTAGAGCGTGAATTCTGTACTACCACCCCCCACATCCACGTAAAGATAGGTTTTATCTGTTTGGATAAGCGCGTGAAGGTCGGTTGCCGCGATGATCGCGGCCTCATCTTTTCCGTCGATAATATTGATTTCAATTCCGGTTTGGTCTTTGATCTTCTGCGCTACGACCTCCCCATTTTCAGACTCTCGCATTGCCGAAGTGGCACAGGCCCTGAATTTCTCTATTTTATGAGACCGCATCAATAACTTGAACGCCTGCATGGTATCGATCATGCGTTGGATGTTCTCTTCAGAAATATTTTTCGAGATAAAAACATCGGACCCAAGTCTTATGGGCACCCGTACAAGAGAAGTCTTCTTGAAAATAGGGTCCCGCCCTTCCTGTTCGGTAATAGTAGAAATGAGCAATCTCACGGCGTTGGAACCTATATCTATGGCGGCATATTTCTTCTGAACGATCAAATCTTATTCTTTTTCAAGTTTCTTTAAATAGTGGTCATACAAGGCGAATTGTGAACGCAAGGGAGGCTTGTTTGTTTTTCGGTAAGCATTGTCCTGCCTAATGGATAATACCCTTGCTTTGACATTGTCACTCCAGCAGATCTCGAAAGTCTCGATAAGCTCTTTTTGAATGGAATGGTCATAAATTGGACAGCTCACCTCTACCCGATAATCAAGGTTGCGGGTCATCCAGTCTGCCGAGGAGATATAAACCTTTGGTTGTCCGGCATTTTCGAAAATGAAGATCCGGGGATGCTCCAAATATTTATCTACAATACTTATTACCTCGATATTCTCACTCATTCCCTCAACTCCCGGAATGAGACAACATATCCCGCGAACTATTAATTTCATTTTGACCCCTGCCCTGCTCGCTTCATACAATTTATCGATCAAAGCAAAGTCAGAAAGGCTGTTCAGTTTCAACCGAATACCGGCCGGTTTCCCCTCAGATGCATTTTCGATCTCGGTAGTGATCAGCTTCAGCAATGAACTTCGGGTATAATGGGGAGAAACAATTAAATGTTTGTACCGGCTGACTTTATAATTCACTTCAAAGAAGTCAAAAACCTTATTTACTTCTTTCAGGATCTCCTGATGGCTGGTGAATAAGGTAAGATCTGTGTATACCCTGGCAGTTGATTCGTTGAAATTCCCGGTACTCACAAAACCATATCTCCGGATCTTTCCCTGCTCCAGGCGTTCGACTACACAGGCCTTACAATGCACTTTTAAACCCTTAACCCCAAAAATGAGATTCACACCTTCCTGTTGCATTTGCTCTGCATAGTTGATGTTGGCTACTTCATCAAATCGGGCTCTCAATTCGATCTGGACCGTTACCTTTTTCCCATTTTTGACCGCATTGATCAACGAACTGGCGATATGCGAGATCTTGGCTAAACGGTAAATCGTTATCTTGATGGTCTTTACTGCAGGATCCAGGGCTGCCTCTCTAAGAAATTTGACCGTATATGAAAAGGACTGATAAGGTGTATGCAGTAAAAAGTCTTTTTCTGCAATTCCTTTAAACAGACTTCCCTGTAAGACCAGGCCAGGCATTGCAAGGGGTTCATACGGTTTATAGAGCAGTTCTTCACTGCCCAGGCTTGGAAAATTCATATAATCACGGCGGTTGTGGTACCTCCCACCCGGGATGATACTGTCTGTCGCGTCAATGTCCATCTTCCGCATTAAATATTGGAGGGTATCCTGTTCAATGTTCATATCATACACAAACCGCACCGGCTCACCTTCTATACGATCCTTTACACTGGCAGAGATCTTTTCAATAAAAGATTTGCTCAGGTCACTGTCGATATCCAGTTCTGCATCCCTGGTGATCTTGATCATATGAGCGGTGATGCTTTCGTATTCAAAAATGTTAAAAATGGAATGCAGGTGATACCTTATGAGATCATCGAGAAGGATCACATGCTGTTTATCTCCTTCTTTTGGAAGCACGACAAAACGCTCAATACTCCGCGGGATCTCGATAAGAACGTATTTTTTTTCCTTTAAGGGTTTGTTAACCAGTTGAGAATTCCCTTTTTTGGGTGCCGGATCTTTCATGATCATCTTCACGGCCAGGTAAGCGGCACTATCTTTCAATCGCGGAATTTCGGGAAGATCATTCAGGATGATCGTTACCAGGGCCGGACTTACTTTTTGCAGGAAGAAATTCTTTAAAAAGGCCTGCTGGGATTTGGGCACCTGTTTCTCATTAATAATAAAAATGTTGTGCTCCTTCAGTTTGTTCTGAATGGAAGCCAGGATGTTCAAACTTTCGCTTTGCTGATCGATCACGATCTGCGTGATCTCCTCGAGCAGTTTATTGGCTTTTATTCCTCCTAATACACTTTTCCCTCCCTTCCCGGCGAGATCGATTCGTTTTATGGTCGCATAGCGTACCTTAAAGAACTCATCAAGGTTATTGGAAAATATCCCGAGAAACCTAAGGCGCTCAATCAACGGAACTGTTTTATCTGCAGCTTCCTGTAAAACACGCGCATTGAATTGCAGCCAGCTTAGCTCCCTGTTGATATACTGATTGTCTTCCATAGATTACCTTAAGTTCTTCGGAAATAAATATAAGATTGTTTTTCCGTCTTTGAGGTTTTTCCAGGAATCGGTTTCAAATTCCAGCACTGTGAGACCTGTGGTTGGAATATTATCAAATTCCTGGTCTCCCAGTAAATTCACCACACTGGTCATGGCAGGGTTATGTCCAAAGACCATTAGGTTTTCAATGGAATCTTCACAGGAGTGGATGACCTTTAAAAGCTGGGCACCGTTAAAAGTATACAGTTCTTTTTTGATCTTGAAATTTTCATCGGCGATATTAAGCTTTTCCTTAAAGATCTCGGCAGTGGTCAATGCTCTTACCGCATGACTGCTCCACATCGTCAAATCGTTGTCTTTGTTGGCCAGATAGGCATTGATCACCACATCTGCATCTTTATAGCCTCTCTTCTTTAGTGGCCTTTGATCATCGGGAAGATTTTCTTTCCAGGATGATTTTCCATGTCTTACCAGGATAAGTCTTTTCATAATTAAGGTGCTAAACGATCCATTTTCCAAACCTCATTTTCTTTACTGTAGTAAATACGGTCATGGAGACGATTTGGTCTGCCCTGCCAGTATTCGAACTCCAGAGGAAAAATTTTATATCCGCCCCAGTAAGGAGGTCTTGGTATTTCTTTTTCTTCATATTCCTTCTCCAGTTTTTCCAGGCGCTTCTTTAGAAATTCCCTGGAGGGGATGATCGAGCTTTGGGCAGATGCCCAGGCCCCGAGCTGACTACCCCGGGGTCGGGAACGAAAATATTCTTCAGATTCTTCTTCGGAAGTTTTTCTAGCGATCCCTTTGATGATCACCTGTCTTTCTGAAGTTGGCCAAAAGAAAGAAAGACAAACCTTAGGATTTTCAGAAATGGCTTTGCCTTTTTCTGAAAGATAATTGGTATAAAACACAAAACCTTCCCTGTCATATTCCTTTAGGAGCACAACCCTTGATTTGGGATAGCCATCCAATCCAACGGTGGAGACGGTCATGGTGTTGATCTCTTCAACCTCTTTATTCGTTTCTGTTTCCCTTATCCAGTAATGGAAAAGTTCAAATGGATCTTGAGGGATTTCGTCTTCAAGCAACTGGTGCTTTTCGTACAATTTTCTATAGTCGTGGAGCTTGTTTTTCATATAGCCAATTTACAGGAATTCTGCCAATTTCAGAAATTTTAAAACTCCGTATGAGCATAATATTTTGTAAGAAATCCAACTGAGTAATCGGACCTGAAATTGTCTTTTCTTCTGTTAGTCATTGTTAAGATTTCTGACTAAAAAACTCTCAAGAACGTGTAAGGAATTCCTTCTTAACCGCCCAAATTTTTCTGTCAATTGTATTGTTAAAAATATAAAATTTTATCCCAAAATATGGGTCTTAACAAACTGTTAATGTGTATTTTGTCTGTGAAATCTCACTTTATATCTAAAAGATTTGAATTTTCTTTTTTTAACAGATTTATGCGCTAATTTTACTTTGAGAGAGCTAATATTTGCTTCTCTGAAATTGCCCCACTACCCCCCAAATATCTAGTGGAATTTGTAAGAAATAAAAGAATGTCTTCAGATTATCCTTCCCTATGGATAATATGAACTTAACCAAAAACCAACAGAAAAATTGAGAAGTAACCCGTCGATTTTTAATACCCATTAAAGATTGAGGTAGGTCTCCGTAATTCAAAACATTTTCGACTATGATTTGGAAAACTACTCTAGCTAAAATTTTCCTCCCCCTTAGAAAAGTGAAAACCGATTTTCACCCTGGGAAGCCTTGGGAAATTTTGAAACCGAAGTCAGGTAATGGCATCCTGATGAGCCTTTTATTTATGGCCTCTTTTGCTGTGAATGCGCAAGATCCGGAAGGCGTTGTAGGAGATGATTGCATCACCTTTGACAGTTGTCCGGGGGACCAGACAGTGTGTGCAGACACTTATGACAATGGGGTCTTGGGTAAGTACGTCACTTGGCAGAATCCGGTGGTTTCACAAACCTGTACCGGCAACGGGAATGAAGGAAATTTCCAAATGCTTTTTGAGCTCAATGAGCAGTTACTTACTGAAGA
>CAZNFK010000083.1:0-9566 GCA_964572365.1 uncultured Flavobacteriaceae bacterium
AAAATATCGCCGTGATCAATGGAGCCGATGACGGGGTGGAATTCTTTGGAGGAACTGTTTCTGCTACTAATCTTTATTTAGAGAACAATGAAGATGACGCCGTAGATTGGACCGAAGGATGGAATGGAACCGTCACCAATGTATATGTTAATCACAGCATTGATAACTTCTCCACCGCCGTTGAAGCCGACGGCGCGAACAATGATCCAAAACTGGTGAATTTCACGTCTGTTTCAACAACAGGAGGCACCGCATTGCAGTTCAAAAAGGAATCTGGAGCTACCTTCACCAACCTGTATCTTGAAGGTTATACCACGCAGGTCGATATGAAAGATGGTGGTTCGCTAAGTAATGTGCAGATAGAGGGTACAGATGCCACTCCTGAAGGAGATTATGCCACAGGTACAAAAGTGGATATCTCGACCTGGAGCTGGATCGAAGCTTCCCTGTAAAAAAGGAAATTGTAGAATTTGAGTTTGAAAGGCTGCCGATTGGCAGCCTTTTTTTATCTCCTGAAAGTTTACATTTCATGGCATAAAAAAAGACAGCCTCCGGGCTGTCTTTTTCTTATACATTGAAGAATTAGTCTTCACTCCTTCTTACTTTCTTCTTCTTTTGATGCTTCAGCACCTCGGCTTCCCTGTAGAAAATGATCTCTTCGGCAATATTGGTGATCAGATCCCCTATTCTTTCCAGTTTCTTGATCACTGAGAATAACAACATGAACTGGTCGATAAGATTAGGATCCTTTTTCACTTCTTCAGAAATGATCCCGAAAGACTGCATGTTGATCTCGTTTAAGGTTTTATCCTTTTTGAAAACCTTACGTGCCACCTTGGTATCCACCTCGTTATAGGCATCTGTGATGTCTTCCAGCATAGAAAGAGTAGCTTCAAACATCTCCTTTACCCTCATCTTTTCCAGCAACCTGTCCTCAATTGGAGTATTGACTTCAATGATGTACTTGGAAATTCCGAAGGCGTGATCCCCTATTCTTTCCAGGTCAAAATTGATCTTTCTCAGGGCCAGTACAAATCGAAGATCACTGGCTACTGGATTGTGCAAAGCGATAAATCGCTCACAATCCCGATCTATTTTAAGGTCCAGGGCATTCACCCTGTTCTCTGTATGCAACACCTCTTCTGCAAGGTCGTTATCGTGATTAAAGAAAGCTTCCCGGGCATTTTCAAGTTGCTTGGTACAAAGGCGAAGCATCTCTAACCCTGTTTGATTTAATCCTTCTCTATGTTGGTCTAAACTTATCATAGGTTCAAATTTTAACCGAATCTACCGGTGATATAATTCTCTGTTTGTTGTTTTTCTGGATTGGTGAAGAGTTTTTTCGATTTGTCGTACTCGATCAATTCCCCCAGATAAAAGAAAGCGGTGTAATCACTTACCCTACCTGCCTGTTGCATGTTGTGGGTAACGATCACGATGGTGTACTGCTCTTTCAGTTCATAGATCAACTCTTCGATCTTTGCCGTAGAGAGGGGATCAAGCGCAGAAGTAGGCTCATCCATTAAAATAATGGAAGGCTCCACAGCCAGAGCCCTTGCGATACACAAACGCTGCTGCTGCCCTCCGGAAAGAGCCAGGGCTGACTTATGAAGATCGTCTTTCACCTCATCCCACAGTGCCACCTTTTTTAAGGATTCTTCAACCTTCTCCTGAAGGAATTTCTTATCCTTAAGGCCTTGTATCTTCAGTCCGTAAGCTACATTCTCAAAAATAGATTTCGGAAATGGATTCGGTTTTTGGAATACCATTCCTACCTGCTTCCGGAGTTGTTCTACATTGACATCCTTCTTATAGATATTCTTTCCGTCGATCAAAATCTCACCTTCCATTCTAAATCCGTCCACATAATCGTTCATGCGGTCGAACAACCTAAGGAAAGTAGATTTTCCGCAGCCGGAAGGACCGATAAAAGCGGTGACCTTATTGGCCCTTATGTTCATATCAATGCCTTTGATGGCCATGAAATCATCATAGAAAACCTTCACGCCTTTAGCCTGCAGTTTATGTTTTCTTTTGATAGACTTATCTATAACTTCTTCTTTATTTTTTTTGCCCATGAAAAGCTGTTATTTAAATTTTTTCTGCCATTTATTTCTGAAATAAACCGCAATTCCATTCATTATAAAAGTAATCAATAATAAAATTATGATCCCTGCCGCGGCATTTACTTCAAAGCCGTGTTGTGGCCGGGAGATCCAGTTGAATATCTGGATTGGCAGTACCGAGAATTCATCCATTGGAGAAGAAGGTGCGAACGGTACATATGCCAGGGCACCAATAACGATCAATGGTGCTGTTTCTCCCACAGCCCTGGACAAAGCCAGGATCACTCCCGTAAGTATTCCTCCCGAAGATGCAGGCAACAATTGCCTGGAAACCGTTTGCCACTTTGAAGCGCCTAAGGCAAAAGAGGCGTCCCTTATCGATTTGGGGACGGCCTTTAAAGCTTCTCTTGTAGAAACGATCACAATCGGCAAAATAAGTAGAGCGAGTGTAAAAGCACCGGCCAGCACGCTTGATCCCATTTGCATCACTCTAACAAATATCTCCAGCCCTAAAAGTCCGTAGATGATGGAAGGCACTCCAGCCAGGTTGGAGATGTTGATCTCGAGTAAGGAGGAAAGTTTGCTTTTATTCGCATATTCCTCAAGGTAAATAGCCGCTGCGATCCCTACAGGAAGGGCTATTATCGTCGTCAATACAAGGATCCATACACTTCCCATTAAAGCAGTAAATATACCCGCTCTTTCCGCTTTTCGAGAGGGAAGGTTCGTAATGAAATCCCAGTCTATTCTCTGAATTCCGTCTACCAGGATAGATCCTATAAAGATGGCCAGGAGTACGATTCCCAGCAGGGTGCAAAAAATTCCCCAGGCTTTGAAGATCTGGTCTTTTAACCTGTTTTTCTTTATCCTATTCATACTTCTCCCTGAATTTTTTTCTGATCTGGTAACTAATGGTATTCAGCAGGAAAGTAAAAATGAATAAGGTGATCCCTGCCGCAAAAATGGTCCTGTATTCCAGTGATCCGTGTTGTACGTCTCCCAAACTCACCTGCACTATGTAGGCTGTAATGGTCTCTACCGGCACGGTTGGGTCAAAGGTGAGTCTTGGCTGTTGCCCCGCCGCGATAGCCACGATCATCGTCTCGCCGATCGCCCTTGAAATAGCAAGAATGATAGAAACAATGATTCCCGAAGAAGCTGCTGGCACCAGGATCCTAAAGGAATTCTGAAGTTTGGTAGATCCCATTCCATATCCTGCCTCTCTCAAAGAATCGGGAACGGCATGTAACGCATCTTCACTTAAAGAAGATATGAACGGAATGATCATGATCCCCATTACCAGTCCCGCAGAAAGGGAGTTAAACCCTGATAATCCCGGAATGAAGGTCTGTAAGAAAGGAGTCACCACCGTTAAGGCAAAAAATCCGTAAACCACAGTCGGTACTGCAGCCAGCAATTCCAAAGCGGGCTTGATGGTCCTTCTGAAACTCTTTGGCGCATATTCACTGATGTAGATACTAATTGACAAACCTACCGGTACTGCAAAGATGATCGCGATGAAGGAGGTGAGCAAGGTTCCCGACAACAGCGGCAATATTCCAAAGTGTTTATCTGTAAATAACGGGGTCCACTGCGTATCGGTCAGGAAGTCAATTATAGAAACCTCACTAAAGAAGTTTATGGCCTCCAGGGAAAGGACCAGGATGATACCGGCAGTAACCGCAATAGTAACTAAAGCACTCGAAAGGAGCGTTTTTTCAATTACCGTCTCTTTAAGTTTTCGCATAAAAATTCATTATACGGAAAAAACCAGGGGACTCGAGGCTCCCTGGTATCTTCCTTGGTATAATTATTTACTTCTGATGTTTCTCAACAAAAGCGTTGAATTTTTCTTTTTGTTCCGTGTATTCTTCAGTTGTTAATGGCACATAACCCACATCCTTAAGCAGGTTTGGCGCCTCGTCAAGATAGAAGTTCATGAATTCTACCACTTTTGGATTGTTCTGTACAGAGGAGCTGTTCACATAAACAAATAACGGTCTTGAAAGTGGCGCATAGCT
The DNA here is from genome assembly GCA_964572365.1 of uncultured Flavobacteriaceae bacterium. Classification (GTDB taxonomy): domain Bacteria; phylum Bacteroidota; class Bacteroidia; order Flavobacteriales; family Flavobacteriaceae; genus Salinimicrobium. Next base: position 4,088 of record CAZNFK010000083.1, read on the forward strand.
TCCGTCGCTCACTGTTTCTGTAGATGGCTCCACACAACCTTCACCTCCGTCAACGGCTACCATCCTCAATTTATCAGAATTTTCCTCGTAATAAGCAAGACCAAAGAAACCAAGTCCGTATTTATCTCCCGAAACTCCCTGTACCAGGACGTTATCATCTTCACTGGCAGTGTAATCTCCTCTACTGCTTCCGCTTTCACCAACTATAGCTTCGGTGAAATAGTCAAAGGTACCTGAAGCTACCCCTGGTCCAAATAAATGGATCTCCTCGTTTGGCCACTCAGGGTTGATCTGGTTCCAGTGGGTGATTTTTCCCTGTGCACCGGGCTCCCATATCTTTTTCAATTGCTCCACTGTGAAACAATCTACCCAGTCATTTTCAGGATTCACCACCACGGCAAGTCCGTCGTAAGCTACTTCCAGTTCTACGAAATCAATGTTGTTCTGCTCGGCGATCTTTTTTTCATCTTCTTTAATAGGTCTTGAGGCGTTGGAAATATCGGTCTCTCCCCTTCCGAATTTCTGAAATCCGCCACCGGTTCCAGAAACTCCAATTGTCACGTCAACATCCCTGTCCACAGCCCTGTATTCTTCAGCAATGGCCTCGGTAACAGGATAAACCGTACTGGAACCGTCAATGTTGATAGAGGAATTTGAATTATCTTTCTTGTTGTTTCCGCAGGAGGCTAAGGAAAGCGTTACTGCAGTAATCAGAATTAATTTTTTCATAGTTTATTGCTTAAAATTGAAGTTCAAATTGTAATCTGTACAGTAGACCGTCATTAAAATTACGATTTAAATCGGTATAACTTAAATCTGTCTGCACTTTAAGCTTATGCTTAACAATATATTTAGATAATGCGAAGGTGTATTGGTTTTCGACCATATCTGTGATCTGGTCGTCAAGATCGATGCTGGTATACCTCCCTACGATCTGGTAATTGTTTGGAAATAAATACCCTGCCTGGAAGTTGAAAGCATCACCAATATTAACGGCATTACCGGTAAGGGAGCCATCAGAATTCACGGCGAAAGGATCATCGGCAGATCTGTGAGCATATTCTCCCATAACAGAAACCCCACGGTATTTGAACATGGCATCCAGGAAGAAGGTGGAAATATCGGTTTGATAAAAGCCTTCATCATTTACCATATAAGATCCCGCTGTAGATCTCGTCTTTACCGCATCATTGTTAAAAGAATAACTTGCACCCACAGCCAGCTTTGGGCTATCCTCTCGTGCAAAATCAGCTCCCGAATAAGCTTCAAAATCCCCAAAAGGCAATACTTCAAGACGGCCAACATAGTGATGACCTCCCAAATTACCCGAAGTTACATTTCTGCCCTCTCCCTGTGATAAAGAAACAGCCTCTCTCACAATAAAGTCATTTCCAAGAAGAAATGAGTGATGCAACTGCACCCCGGTTTCACGGTCAATATTGAACCTACTGTTAAGTAGAGACCTGTCAACTGTCTCCAGGTCGGCAGAAGAGATGACCCTTTCCCGGTTTCCTGGCAGTTTGGTCTGTCCCACCCATAATTCGAAGTTTTTATAGAAGTTCCATTTCGCAACGGCATCCAGAATGTACCGTGGTGCTTCACTGGTAAATTCAGAAGCGCCGGAGATATCACGGTTAGATAATCCCAATTCAATTTTGTAAGTTAATTTAGGAGAATAGGCAAAACCTTTGAATTTAAGGCGGGCCCTGCGTATCATCATATTTGTTTCTGCATCACTCCAATCCCCTGTTTCGGGAATAGCCCAATCAGAAGTGAACAGTGACTGCATCCTCACAGTAAAGTTCGCACTGTAAGAACTGTCTTTGGCAACGACATTGACAAGTCCTTTTCCGAATTTACTTTCTGTGGTATCCTGTGCCCGGGTTGCAAACGAGGCTAACAGGACCAGGGCAGCAATTAAGCTTTTTTGAAATTTCATAGTGTTCTTTGTTTTTGTCGATGCAAATAACCCTCTTTAATGTTAACTGAATGTTACCTGCAGGTTATATATAAGTGAAAAAGGTCGCCTGGCCGGGGCAACCTTTACTCATACATCTACATGACAAAAACTTAGAATATATGAAACTTACTCAATGTTCATTAAGTAGTCCAAAAGTAAGGTTGACCAGGATTTTTCATATCAACTTAAAATTACCAAATCTTTAAATAAAAAATCATGTAATCCATTTTTTTGCAAATCCTCAGCAGGAAAGGGTTATATAATTTGTAATTTGGAATAACAAAAATCATGGTTTAGCAAAATCATTTTTTGAAAAATATTCAGGTTTTATCCTTAGCGGGATCCTTATTCTCGGGTTGGTGGCCCTGTATTTTTACGACCCTCAATTCCAGGCCAAGACAAATGAGTCGTATTGGATCGGCGCAATTGGCGCCCTCCTCTATGCAGCATATATTTACCTTGACTACAAAAAAAGAAAAAGAAAAATTAAATGAAGAACGATTTTCCAATTGATAAGGTACGAAGCCTTTTTCCCGCTTTGACCATTAAAGATAAAGAACAAATTTTCCCAATTTATTTCGATGGTCCCGGGGGCACCCAAATGGCTCAACCCTGTATTGACAGGATGCTGGAGTACATTACCACTGGTATGGCCAATCTCCACGGCACCTTTTCCACCAGCATTAAAACAGACCGCTTACTGGAAGAAGCCAAAGCCTCTGTGGGCGATCTGCTCAACTGCAGCCCCAAAGAGGTCGCTTTTGGTCAGAATATGACCAGCCTAGCTTTTAAAGTTGCGCAGAGCCTACGGACTTTTATTTCTGAAGGAGACGAGATCGTGGTGACCCAGCTGGACCATCGCGCGAATGTTGACCCATGGCTTTACCTGGCCAAGGAAACAGGCGCAGTAGTAAAGTTCATTCCTGTCAATAAACTGGAGCTTACTCTCGATCTTTCCGACCTGGACAAGATCATCACTTCCAAAACCAAGATCGTCGCGCTGGGACTGGCTTCCAATCTCACCGGCACCATTTCTGACGCCGAAACCATTTTTTCAAAAGCCAGGACAGTCGGAGCCATTACCATTGCCGATGCGGTACATGCCGTTCCCCATTTCCCCGTAGATTTCAAAAAATTGAATTGCGACATATTATTTTGTTCAGCTTATAAGTTTTTTGGACCTCATCTGGGTATCGCTGTTATTAAATCGGAATTATTCGAAAAATTACCTGTACCAAAACTTAAGCCTGCACCCAACGAAATTCCTTATAAGCTGGAAACCGGCACCCAAAACCATGAAGGGATCGCCGGCTTGTGCGGGGCCATCGGGTTTATTGAACAGCTGGGCGAAGGTGAAAATGCTGCGGAAAGGATTCGCTCCGGAATGATACGGATCGAAGAACATGAACGGGTGCTGATGGATGAAATGGAAGCTTTTCTGAACAGCATTCCTGAAGTGGAACTATTCAGGGCTCCCGAAAAAGTCAAAAAAACACCGACTTTTTCCTTTAGAATTGAAAACATTCACTCCAGAGATGCCACAAAGTTTTTTGCCGAAAAGTCCAACCTGTGCATTGCCGATGGACATTTCTATGCCTCTACCATGGCGGAAGTTTTCCCGGTAATGGAGACCGGCGGATGGATAAGAATTGGTTTTGCTCCTTATAACACGCTTGAGGAGATCGAAATCTTTAAAAAGGCGCTGAAAGACCTTATTCTAATGAAACAATAGACCCAAATGCAGGAGGCGTTGATCAGGATATTAAAATTCATAGCCAAAGGCCTCCTGTCTTTGCTCCTGCTCATGATCCTTTACCTGGTGGTCGCGATCATAGGATCTGCCATCCCGGTGAATACAGACCAACCCGGGGATGGGGACATCACCATTTACCTCCGCACCAATGGCGTTCATACCTCCTTTATTTTTCCGCTGCAAAATGAAATTATTGACTGGACAGAATATGCAAATCCCTCTCACACCCTTTCCAAAAAAGCAGATTTCCGGTACATTTCCTTCGGCTGGGGAGACCTCGAGTTTTACAGAAAAACCCCGGAATGGGATGATCTTCAATTCCCGGTAGCCTTCCAGGCGGTATTTCTTTCCAAACCCTCAGCTTTGCATGTGGAATTCTTTGATACCATAAGATTTGACCGGCCAACCATTCCCGTTAACATAACCCGTGAACAATACCAAGCACTTTCCAAGTATGTAGCGGAAAGTTTTAAAATGAATGGCTTCGGAAATGTTCAAACCGTCTCAGGACTTCATTATGCTCAAAATGATAGTTTCTACCTCGCAAATAGGTCCCTTCACTTCTTTTATACCTGCAATACCTGGGTGAACAACGGACTCAAAAGTGCCAATTTAAGAGCCTGTCTCTGGACGCCTTTTGACGAAGGTATCTTTTTCCAGTACCGTTGATTTTATAGTTTCTTTAGTAATTCTCCTCTCTCAAATTACTTAACTTCAGGCTGATAGCCACTCGGCTATTTCTAACCTTACAGAAACTAACCAAATTTCCATTTCTATGAGTTATATCGACAAGATCACCGAAACCCTGGGAAAAGAAGCTGATTCCTTATTGCAGCACAAAAGCACGAAGATCCCAAAAGAAAAATTGCAGATTCCCGGTCCTCATACAGTAGAAACTTTTCAGGATAGTGACCGCAATCCGCAGGTGTTGAAAAGCCTCGCACAACTTTATAACCACGGAGAGTTGGGGGGTACCGGGTACCTGAGCATTTTACCGGTTGACCAGGGAATTGAACACACTGCCGCCGTATCTTTTTACAAAAACCCGGATTATTTTGATCCTGAAAACATTGTAAAACTGGCGATAGAGGCCGGTTGTAACGGGGTGGCTTCCACTTTTGGCGTATTGGCAAGGCATGCTCGAAAATATGCTCATAAGATCCCCTTTATTGTAAAGATCAACCATAACGAATTGCTAACCTATCCGAATAAATATGACCAGATCCCCTTCGGAAGTGTTCGCGAGGCATGGGACATGGGCGCAACTGCAATAGGCGCTACGATTTACTTCGGAAGCGAGGAAAGCACCCGGCAAATACAGGAAATAGCAGCGGCTTTTGAAGAAGCACACCAGCTGGGAATGGCGACCATCTTATGGTGCTACACCCGAAATTCAGCATTTAAAAAGGACGGAAAAGACTACCATTCCGCAGCCGACCTTACGGGTCAGGCGAACCACATCGGGGTCACCATAAAAGCAGATATCATCAAACAAAAACTACCCGAAACCAATTACGGATTCAGGGATATCAATTTCGGAAAACAAACCGAAGACATGTATAATACCCTCACCACCGATCATCCAATTGACCTCTGCCGCTTCCAGGTAGCAAACTGTTACATGGGAAAAATTGGTCTCATCAACTCGGGAGGCGGTTCCCAGGGCGACTCAGATTTTGAAGCAGCCGTGAAGACCGCCGTGATCAACAAGCGCGCCGGCGGCTGCGGACTCATCATGGGAAGAAAAGCTTTCCAGCGCCCTATGA
>CAZNFK010000084.1:0-9416 GCA_964572365.1 uncultured Flavobacteriaceae bacterium
GGTGACCATTCTTCACACGGTAACCTTTTCTTCTTTTCTTTTTGAAGACAATTACCTTGTCTCCTTTTAGGTGCCTGGTGATCTTTGCGTCAACCAAAGCTCCTTCTATAGCTGGGGCGCCAAGAGTAATGTTATCACCGTCACCTGTCAGAAGAACTTTATCGAAAGAAACTTTATCTCCTTCTTCTCCTGCCAAACGGTGTACAAATACCTTCTGGTCTTTTGCAACTTTAAATTGCTGCCCTGCTATCTCTACAATTGCGTACATAGCGTCTTTAATTAAGGGTTTATTTACTTACCTGCATAATTTTCAGGCGGGTGCAAATATACTCCTAATTAATTAATTTGCAAAAGCTTTATTTTTAATAGGTATGTTTTTTTCCTTCCTTGGTATTCCAGCTGGGTTTGTAGCGCTGCATAATGGCAAGGGCCATAACAAAACTGGTAGCGAATCCCATGAGAGCCACAGTAAAGACCAGCATTCCAATATTGACGAACCAGTCGGTCTCCCACATGGTTACCAACTCATTAGAGAAGCCGGGATTTAGTTCACTGGCATAAACCGCAAAGAAAGCTGTGAAGATAATTGTCGCAATAAAACCTGTTCCTAACAGAACAGTGAAGCCTTTTTGGTAAACGAACTTTGCCTTTTTTTCATCCCTGTATTTTCTGATCGCCCAGTACATACCCAGTCCTGTGATAACAATATTGAACACACTATAAACAGGATATTCATGCAGACCGAATAACGATAATAATAAGAAATAAGCTATAAGACCTATAGCTATGTAGACTCCATAAACTAAGGGCACAGAATATCGTTTCATAAATAGTTTTTTTGATATTTCTATAAATTTCCAAAAAATAAGACATTCTATGCCTTAACAGCATGTTAATTTAGGTTTATCCGGAAATTCGCTTTAAGATTTATGCAGATTCCTGTAACGAAAACACATATACCACCACTTATCAACTGTATATAAATCAAAATTTAATCCCATGACCAATAAGATTAAACTAGCAGCCTCTGCTTTCTTCCTGTGCCTTACAGGAGTCGCACAAGAGGTTGAGTTCACAGAGTACACTCTGGACAATGGCCTGGATGTGATCCTGCACCAGGATAATTCGGCTCCCGTGGTAACCACTTCCGTTATGTACCATGTAGGTGCCAAAAACGAAGATCCTGAAAGAACAGGTTTCGCCCACTTTTTTGAACACCTTCTCTTTGAAGGCACCGAGAACATAGGAAAGGGAGATTGGTTTAAAATTGTTTCTTCAAACGGAGGTAGCAACAATGCCAATACCACAGATGACCGCACCTATTATTATGAGATCTTTCCTTCGAATCAATTAGAACTTGGACTCTGGATGGAATCTGAAAGAATGATGCATCCCATTATCGACCAAAAAGGAGTGGATACCCAAAATGAGGTTGTAAAAGAAGAAAAAAGATTAAGGGTAGATAATGCTCCCTATGGAAATATCCTTGCCGAAGTAAAGAAAAGGCTTTTCCAGGAACATCCTTACCGTTGGACCACGATTGGTTCTATGGAACATCTTGACGCCGCTACGCTCGAAGAGTTTCGCGATTTCAATGATAAATATTATGTCCCTAACAATGCGACACTCGTAGTTGCCGGCGATATCGATATTGAGAAGACAAAGAAGATGATCAGCGATTATTTTGGTCCTATTGAAAAAGGTGCTCCTGTTGAGCAGATCAATATCAAAGAAGCTCCTATCACAGAGCAAATCGAAGGAGCTTACCATGATCCTAACATCCAGATCCCGGCCATTGTAATGGCCTACAGAACGCCTTCAATGAAGGAAAGGGATGCATATGTGCTGGATATGATCTCTGCAGTTCTTTCTGACGGAAAATCTTCCAGGCTATACAAGAAACTCGTGGACGACCAAAAGCAGGCTTTGCAAATTGGTGCCTTCAATATCGCCCAGGAAGATTATGGTCAATATGTTGTTTTCGGACTTCCGTTAGGAGAAACCGAATTGGATACTCTTGTTTCTGAAGTAGACGAAGAGATCCAAAAATTACAGAACGAGCTCATCACCCAGAGAGAATATGAAAAATTACAGAACCAATTCGAGAACAGGTTTGTAAACTCCAATAGCAGTGTGGCAGGAATTGCAAGCTCACTTGCTACCTACCAGATGCTTTATGGAAATACAGACCTTATAAATGAGGAGATCGAGATCTACAGGTCCATAACCCGCGAAGACATTAAGCGCGTGGCTAACAAATACCTGAATCCAAACCAGCGTCTGGTCTTGGAATATCTTCCGAAGAAAGATTCTGAACAAAATTAAATATGAGAATAATGAAAAATAAAATAGTAGCCTTAGCTGTCTTTTTTCTCTGCTCAATGGGAATCCAGGCACAAATTGACCGCAGCACCCAACCCGAACCGGGTCCCGCCCCAAAGATCAACCTCGACAAACCCGATTCGTTTACTTTACCAAACGGTTTAAAAGTAATGGTAGTGGAAAACCACAAACTGCCACGGGTATCTATCGTGCTAACCATGGATAACCCACCGCACGCAGAGGGTGAAAAAGCAGGGGTTTCTCAATTAATGGGAGCCATGCTGGGGGAAGGAACAAAAGACATTCCTAAAGATAAATTCAATGAAGAGATCGATTACCTGGGAGCAAGAGTGAATTTCAGTTCTTCGGGAGCTTCAGCAAACACGCTGTCCAAATATTTCCCTCGCGTGATGGAATTAATGGCAAAAGGAGCTTTGAATCCAAACTTCACCCAGGAAGAATTTGAAAAGCAAAAAGAGCGGACCCTTGAAGGTATTAAAGCTTCAGAAAAAGATGTTGCTCAAAATGCCCGCAGGATTAGTCAGGCGTTGAGCTACGGCAAAGAGCATCCTTACGGCGAATTCATCACCACAGAGAGTGTTGAAAAACTGAACCTGGAGGATGTAAAGAATTATTATCAGTCGTTTTATGTTCCCCAGAATGCATATTTAGTAGTTGTGGGAGATGTTGAGACCAAAGAAGTAAAGAAGCTTGCAAAAAAGCATTTTAAGGACTGGAAAAAGAAAGAACTTCTGCAAGACAACCTGCCAGCAGTCAACAATGTAGCTGCGACGCAGGTAAATTTCGTGGACTTCCCAAATGCCGTACAAAGTGAGGTACAGGTGACCAATACCATTCAGCTAAAAAAAGGAGATCCCGATTATTTTGCGGTGCTGCTTGCAAACAAGATCCTTGGTGGTGGCGGCGAAGCCCGTTTGTTCCTTAACCTTCGTGAGGATAAAGGGTATACTTATGGTGCCTACTCAAGTACAGGTGATGACAAATATGTGGCCCGTTTCGTGGCCAGCGCGAGCGTTCGAAATGCAGTTACAGATTCGGCTGTTGTCGCTTTCCTTGATGAGCTACACAGAATAAGAAATGAAAAGGTTTCTGCCGAAGAACTGGCGAACGCAAAAGCAAAATATACAGGTGACTTTGTACTTGCTCTTGAGCGTCCTTCCACAATTGCGCAATATGCATTGAACATTGAAAAAGATAACCTTCCGGAAGATTTTTACCAGACATACCTGAAGAAGATAAACGCGGTTACTGCGGAAGATATTCAGAAAGCCGCGAAGAAATACTACCTGGCAGATAATGCCCGTATCGTGGTAGTTGGAAAAGGAAGTGAAGTGGCCGAAAACCTTGAAAATTTAACTTATAACGGAGAAGAAATTCCGGTTAAGTATTTTGACAAAAATGCAGAACCTATCGAGAAGCCGAATTACAATAAAAAAGTAGCGGCAGACATGACTGCAGAAAAGGTCTTTGACAAGTATATCGCTGCCATTGGTGGAGAAGATGCCGTAGAAGACATAAATTCTGTTTATATGATCGCCAAGGCCGAAATGCAGGGACAAAAGCTGGATCTCGAGACCAAAGTTACTGCAAAAGGCAAATCTATGAACCAGGTATCCATGGCAGGAAATGTGATGCAAAAGCAGATCTTTAACGGAGCTGAAGGTTTTGTAGTAGCTAGAGGCCAGAAAATACCGTTTACAGAAGATCAAAAAGTTGCTGCTAAGGAGGAAGCACATCCTTTTCCTGAATTGCTTGCCGAAAATGCAACTTTAGCAGGAATAGAAACAGTGAATAACCAGGATGCCTACGCGGTGAAAATGAATGAGAGCACAACAAACTATTACAGCACCGAAACGGGGCTTAAAGTGCAGTCTGTGAAATCCGTTCAGCAAGGGCCACAAACCATGACCATTCCTATTACCTACAGCAATTACACAGAAGTGGAAGGTGTGAAATTCCCATTCGGGATCTCCCAGACAATGGGTCCTATGACCTTAGAATTCGAAGTTTCTGAGATCAAGATCAACGAAGAAGTGACTGATGCTGATTTTGAGTAATTAAAAGTTATACGATTACCAGAAAGCCGGTTCCATTGGGACCGGCTTTTTTTTGCTATAGTATAATTCAGTTAAAAAGTAAACAGACTAGTGTTTACTCTCTAAGAAGTATGATCTTAATAAGTCACAAAAGAATTGCCAGCTTTAAGATTACTTTTTGTCAAAGCTTTCCCAAAGTATTAACCGGTAAATAAGTGAAGTGGGAGTAAATTTATTGCACCTCAGCAGTAGATTCTTCTACAGTGATCTGAGGTTGCGTCTGAAGTTCAGCGAGTTCAGCTACTGCAAATTGCCATGCTAACAGAGTGAAAAGAGCTACAAATACGGCCAATCCAAAAAACATTCTCTTTATCATATCGCTTAGATTTAAGGTTGAACTTGTGAGTGTAAAGTTAATGATTAGTTAAAAAAAACCAAAAGATTTTACACTTTTTTCTTCCTGCTGTTTACGATCCACACCCCCACAAGTATCACAACCCCAGATAATAATTGGAATAAAGTAAAGTTTTCGCCATCCAAAACCCCCCATCCCAAAGCCACAATCGGCACCAAATAAGTGACCGACGTTGAGAACACAGGATCTGAGATCTGGATGAGTTTATTGAACATGATAAGGGCTGCTCCGGTACCAATTACCCCCAGGATTGCGATGTACAATAAAGACATGGGAACTTCGGGCGCAGAGAATACTTCCGAAGAAAAAAATCCGGTAGTAGCCAATACGATCAGGGCAGGGGCAAGGATCACCATGAAGTTGCCGGTAGTGATCGCCAGAGCGGGAATTGTCTGAAGGTGTCTTTTGATCACATTTGCGTTCATTCCGTAGAACAGCGAAGCCAGGATCACGAGAAGAGAATACCAGTAATTTTGATCGGGATTCACAGCCGCCCCGCTAAGAATTAACGCTGTGGTGCCGGCCAGCCCCACAAGCACCCCTACGAACTTTCTTTTAATGTATGGCGCTTCAAAAATAAAGATACCCAGCAACATGGAAAGTAGCGGAGTTGTGGAGTTCAGAATAGAAACAATGGCGCTGTCGATCTCAGTTTCGGCAAATGAAAAAAGATACGCGGGGAAAAAAGTTCCGAAGAAACCTGAAAAAGCGATCCACTTCCACTGCCCTCTTTTAATATGCCTTAGGCTTCTTAATCCAATAAGAAGGAGGAAAAGCGCGGCAAAAACCGATCGCAGGGAGCCCACCTGCAGAGCAGTTAGCCCCACCAGTCCTTTTTTTATCAATATGAACGAGCTGCCCCAAATTAAGGCCAGCAGGCCGAGGTATATCCATTTCAGGTTTTTGATTGGCATACAAGAAAATTAAGCGGCAAAAGTCGGGAATATTTAAAAAGGTCAAAACAAAGACCGGCATTTATTCCTTTTTTGACCACTTAACAGTTTCCATGAGATGCCGAATATCCTTTTTAAGGTAAGCAGCCGCAGGAATAATGGAATCGAAATTGGGTTTGGCGTTGAAGTAAACCGAGCCGGTTAAAAAATGGTTCACACTGTCGGTAAGGTAAAATTGTGCCTGTGAAGCAGCATCACCGGAAACTTCATAGAACATCCCATAAGTTTTATTAAATGGGTTGGTATAAATGTCGCCCTCAATGGCATCGGCTTTTATAGTATGTTGTAACGGCAATTTCTGCGCATCCCGAAGCAGAGAGTCCAGGTTATTGCGCACCGGCTGATACGTAAGAAAAATGGTGCCGTTTAGAAGCTCATAATTCAGGTTTACCCAGCAATTCTTTGCTCCGCGCGGTTTTTCGGCCACTGCCAGTTCATTTACCTCAAAACTATAGGGACAGTCATTATTGAAATTCTCATATTTGGCTTCGGGGTAGCTAAGAGAAAGATAGGCTTTGGGTTTTGGCTGTTGCTCATCTGCACAGGAAATACAAACCAAGATCAACATCCCTAAAAAGATCACTTTTTTCATACCCCTGTAATGCTAACTTTGATCTGTTTGATTCTTTTATGATCTATTACCTCAATGGTAAAGCTGAAACGTTCAAATAAGATCACATCATTCTTCTTGGGAAAGCTACCCGAGATCTCTAAAAGAAATCCTGCCAGGGTTTCGGCTTCTCCCTTATTTTCTTCAAAAAGTGAAGTGTCTTCCAGTTTTAGCACCCGGTAAAAATCCTTTAAAGGAGTTTTACCCTCAAAGACATAATTATTATCGTCCAGTTTAGAGAAAATGAGATCTTCATCATCAAATTCATCACTGATATCCCCTACGATCTCCTCAATAATATCTTCAAGGGAAATGAGACCGCTGGTACCACCATATTCATCCACCACGATGGCCAGGTGGTTCTTTTTGTTCTTGAAATCATTCAAAAGGTCATCCAGCTTCTTGTTTTCGGGAACAAAATAGGGTTCGCGCAAAAGAGAGATCCAGTCAAATTCCTCCAATTCAAGGTAAGGCAAAAGATCCTTTACATAAAGAATACCCAGCACCGAATCAATATTATCTTTATAAACCGGGATACGGGAATAACCATTTTTAATTATCTCCGGAATAATGTCTTTGTAGACCTGGTTTTCATTAAGTGCGAAAATATCCATCCTTGGCCGCATCACCTGCTTGGTATCGGTATTCCCAAAGGATACAATCCCCTTCAATATCTTATGCTCCTCTTTGGTTGTATCATGCTGACTGGTAAGTTCCAGCGCCTGGGAAAGCTGATCAACGCTCAGTCCGCTTTTTTGATTTCCCAGTCTTTCATGAATAAAAACGGTAAGGGAACGCATGGGTATACTTAATGGGGAAAAGAAACTATCCAAAAAATTCAGCGGATAGGCCATAAAATGTGAAAATGCGACCTTATTTCGGCTTGCATAAACTTTGGGAAGGATCTCCCCAAATAAAAGGATAAGAAAAGTGACCACTACCACCTCCATGATAAACTTAAAATTGATCCCCAGGTAAACGGTGGTGATATTCTCAAATGCCGCATCTGTAAGGGTATCAAAAAGGAGAATGATGGCGATATTGATCATGTTATTGGCGACCAGGATGGTAGCCAACAACTTTTTTGGTTTATCCAGCAGCGCAATCACAATATTCTCCTTGATCGTTCTTTTGGTTTCATCTGCTTCAAAGTCGGCAGGGGTGAGCGAAAAGAAGGCCACCTCTGCTCCCGAGATGAGCGCGGAAGAGATCAAAAGTAAAACAGCTGCGATTACACCAAATAGCTGCGGGAGATCTATAGCAAAAATCGTAGATATTAAACTGGCAGGATCAGGATCCAAATGTTTCGGTTTTAATTAAACTTAGAACGGCAGATCGTCCTCGTCCTCCTGCTGGATTCCGGGAGATTGTTGGGGCGCCGTGTTTTGCCTGTTCTGCTGGGGCTGTTGGTTTTGAGCCTGGTAAGGACTGTTGCTTTGTCCCGAAGATGGACCTGCAGTGCTTTGGTCTTTGGGAGTCAAAAAGGTGAAATCTGTACACTGTATCTCAGTCGAATAGCGTTCATTTCCTTTCTCGTCCTGCCATTTCCTGGTTTTAAGACGACCCTCAACATAAACCTTATCCCCTTTTTTGAGGTACTTTTCACAGATCTCAGCGGCTTTGTTCCTTACCACAATATTGTGCCATTCGGTATTCTCCACCTTTTGGCCTGTGGTTTTGTTGGTATACACCTCATTGGTAGCCAAAGGAAAACGACCTACAGATCCGCCTCCTTCAAAATAGTGCATTTTCACGTCGTCACCAGTATGGCCAATAAGCATTACTTTATTAAGAGTTCCGGTCATTTTATTTTGGTTTAAAAAATTGAATTAAATTCTAAAATAAGGAAAAAATGCTTCGGTTAGATTTTTCCCCTTTTCTTTTTATTTCACTTCGGAAATATTTCGGGAAAAGTACAAAAATCCCGAGTGCCTAAAAACCGTAATTCTCAATAAATTTTTCAATGAGCACAGGCACCGGAAGTTTCTCAATTTCACTGAAGGCAACTCCCTCCTCCGGAAGCTCCGTGCAGTTGACGATCCAGAATTTAGTGTAGATATGTTGATGCGAAAGTTTATGAACGATAGGTGTGTCATTAAAAAGATCTACATTTTCATTTGTCTTTACTGAATAGTCCTGGTATCCCCCCTCCCTTACTAGGTTTTCAAGAGTGGCTTCAGAAAGGGTTTCCACCAGCGGAAATTCATACAGCCCATTCCAGATCCCTTTGCCTTTTCGTTGTTGCAGAATAGTTCTTTTCTCCCCCGAAACAAATACCAGGTAATTAAAATGTCTTTTTTTGATCTTTTGTTTTTTAAGCTTAACCGGAAGTTGAGAGATCCTGTTCTGGTTATAGGCCACGCAATCTTCAGAAAAAGGGCAGGTTTCACATTGCGGTTTTCGTGGGGTGCAGTGCAAAGCTCCAAATTCCATGATAGCCTGGTTGAAATCTGCGGGATTTTGCGGGTCGAGTAATTGCTGGGCCTTTTCCTTGAATTGTTTCTTACCTTCGGTACTATTAATAGGAGTGTCAATTCCGAAGATCCTTGAAATAACCCTAAAGACATTTCCGTCAACCACGGCCACCGGTTCATTAAAACAGATGGAGGCCACTGCACTCGCGGTATAATCTCCCACCCCTTTTAATTTGAGAAGGTCTTTATAATTATCGGGAAACCTTCCGCAGAGATCATTAGCCACGTATTTTGCTGCGGCCTGCAGGTTTCTCGCGCGGGAATAATAGCCTAAGCCCTGCCATTGCTTGAGCACTTCTTCTTCTGAAGCTGCAGCAAGATCAAAAACAGTAGGAAATACGTTTATAAAGCGAAAATAGTAAGGCATCCCCTGGGCAACACGCGTTTGCTGGAGTATGATTTCACTCAGCCAAACCCGGTAAGGATCAACAGTTTTTCTCCAGGGGAGATCCCGTTTATTTTCCAAGTACCAAGAAGTCAGTTTTTTAGCAAAAAGCATCAAATAAAAATCTTAGGTGCAATAATAATTCTTTATTCTCTTACTATTTAATGGTTTAGGATTGAAAAGTTGCAGATTTAATTCCT
>CAZNFK010000085.1:0-9275 GCA_964572365.1 uncultured Flavobacteriaceae bacterium
CCGTTCTCCTCCCTTGAAAGGTCATCTTCAAAAATGATCTCATCTCCGGGAACAAAATTATACTTGGACCAGAGCTTGATGTCTTTTCCACTTTGAGCTGCAGGAAGGCTTTGATTGGCATCTGCGGCATTGACGGGTGCAGAGTTTGGCTGGTTTCCAGAGGTAGTTGGCTGCCCTTTTTCATTGAAAAGGGTGTCCATAGCCTGGTTGGTCTCTTTGGTAACCTGTTCATCGGTTCTCTTAAGGACAGCTCTTTCGGCCGCTTTTTCTGCTCTTTTGGAGATCTTTTTAAGGATCTGGGCATCTGCGGAGGTTGAAAAACACATGCAGATGATCAATAATAATGAGAATAGCTGTTTCATAATTCCTGTATTTATGGCGCACCTTGATTACAATAAAGGGACAGGGGGAAACGGGGGAAGGGGATTTTGGATCTGGAGTATTTGCTTGATCCATTGATTAAAGTTAGAAAAAACTTTAATTGGAAATGCAGGAAGAAGAAATTTTAACTTACAGGTTTCTGAAAATGACTTATTTAGCTATTTTTTCTGCAACCTTCTCAAGCTCTGCATACCAGTCTTCGCCATACTTCCTTATAAGCGCTTCCTTTACGAATTTATATACCGGCACCTGAAGCTCTTTTCCAAGAGTGCAGGCGTCGTCGCAAATGTACCAGTGGTGGTAGTTTACGGCAGAAAATTCAGAATAGTCCTGTGTTCTTACTGGATATAGGTGACAGGAAACGGGCTTTTTCCAGGAGATCTCACCCTGGTTGTAAGCTTCCTCTATTCCGCATAAAGCGGTTCCTTTAGCATCGAAAGTAACATATGCGCAATCAGCTCCGTCAATTAATGGAGTTTCATACTCCCCGTCTTCTCCTATTACAGAAGTACCCTGCTCTTCAATGGCTTTGATCCCAGCTTCACGAAGAAAAGGCTTAACCTTGGGATAAATATCCTCCAGGATCTCGGTCTCCTTTTCTTCCAGGGGCGCACCGGCATCACCTGCTATACAACAGGCTCCTTTGCAGGCAGAAAGATTGCACACAAAATCCTTTTCAAGGATCTCTTCACTTACGATGGTCTTACCAATTTGAAACATGCGGCAAAAATACATTTTAAACTCCTTATTTTAAACCTGAAAATGGTCATTTTCTGTAAAAAGTGCTGGTAAGACCCTTTTTTTGTCATTTTTCGCTGTACTTTTGCAGGCGCACTTCTAAAATAGGTTATGGAGCTGAACTTTAGGGAAATAGCAACGGCAAGTATGGTCCTCTTTGCCGTGATCGACATTATAGGGAGTATTCCTATCATTATTGACCTTCGGAAAAAGGCGGGCCATATTCAAAGTGAAAAAGCCACCATAGTGGCCGGGCTGCTCATGATCGCTTTTCTCTTTGTGGGAAAAGAAATCCTTAACCTTATTGGGATCGATGTCAATTCCTTTGCTGTGGCCGGTTCTTTGATCCTGTTCTTTCTTGCACTTGAAATGATACTTGGAATCACGCTTTACAAAGATGAAGCGCCCGAAACGGCGGCGGTGGTGCCGCTGGCGTTTCCTTTAATAGCCGGAGCGGGAACCATGACCTCCATACTTTCACTCAGGGCCGAATATGCAACGGTAAACATCATTGCCGCCATCATCGTAAATATCATTTTTGTTTATATCGTCCTGAAATCCTCAGGAAAGATCGAACATTTTCTGGGTAAACAGGGAATTAACGTGATTCGTAAAATTTTTGGTGTGATCCTGTTGGCAATAGCAGTGAAGCTCTTTGCCACCAATATAAAAAGTCTTTTCATATGAAAATCTTCATTTACCTTCTTTTGGTCATTGCAGCCGCTTTGATCGTTTATAACTTTACTTTTCTTGACTTCGGAAATCTTTTTTCGGGAGACAGCGCAACTGCTCTGATAGGGATCCTCGCGTCAAGCTGCGTGGTGGTTCTTATGATCATCCTTTTGATGTCTCGCGCTATTTCTGAAAAAGTAAAGGAATAATGGATTTTGATGCTCTGGTTATAGGTGGCGGTGCCGCCGGATTGTCCTGTGCCCTGGTCTTGGGATCGGGTCTTAAAAAACCTTTTTCTGAAGGAAAGAAGGTCGGGATCATCATGCATCAGAAAGCATCCCATCTCCAAAATGCTCTTTTTAATAATGCTCTTGGGATTGCGCCCGGTACTGCCGGGAAGGAAATTTTAGCTTCGGGTGCTGCCCAACTGGCAGAACAGTATCCCGAAGTAGTGCAAATTCAGAAGGAGAAAGTAAGGGAAATCGGTTTTTTAGAAAACGGCTTCAGAATAATTACCAATAGGAACGAATATTCTGCGGCTTTGATCGTGGTTGCGGTAGGATATGGGGAGCTTTTCACTATCAAAGGACTTGAATCTTTTGTGATGCCTCACCAAAAAGCCAAAGCTTCCAAGAACAGGATCCAGTTAAGAAATGAAGATCACCTGGTCGCGCCGGGACTTTACGTAGCCGGAACTTTAGCAGGACACCGTAGTCAGTTTTCTATCGCCTGCGGAAGCGGGGCTGCCGTGGCTACAGATATCCTCACACTTTGGAATAAAGGGGAGCACACAAAAGTTCATGACAAGTTGAAGTAGAAAGGTCTAAGAATTACTCTTCAGAAGAAAGCTCTATAACTTTTTCGATCATCCGGTCATCTTCATTGACGATCTGTTCAAAAGCGTTACTGCCAAAAAGTTGCTGCGCCATAGTGGCTTTTAAATATCTTTTTAGAACCGGCCTGTATTCAGAAATTTTAACCTGGAAATTTTCCCTTCGGGTGAATTCCCGAAACTGTTTAAGGATAATCTCATCGACCAGGTCAGCCTTCAGGAATTCTTCAAATCCAAGGGAATTGTAATATTCCCTGTTGTTTTCCAGTACTTCAAAAATGAACCGGTCCATATATCCGCTTCTTAGCATCAGGTTAAGGCTTTCTTTTTCGAAGTTGGTGTCTTTGGGTACAAAGACATCGGGAATGATCCCTCCGCCGCCATAGACCACTTTTCCCCCGGGAGTCACGTACCGAAGTGAATCGGCAACCGAAATGCTGTCGGCGCTAATTAATTCCCCGTTTTTATATCGGTTGAGGTAGTCGTTGAAATATTCCTGGTTACCGTGTTCGTAAGGTTTTTGAATAGAGCGCCCGGTGGGGGTGTAATACCTGGCAATGGTAAGTCTTACGGCACTGCCGTCACCCAAGGCCATTTCCCGTTGAACAAGACCTTTTCCGTAAGAGCGCCTGCCTACTATGGTTCCCTTGTCGTTATCCTGTAGAGCTCCTGCTACAATTTCACTTGCCGACGCAGAATTCTCGTTGATAAGCACAAACAGTTTTCCCTCTTCAAAATTACCTTTTTTCGTAGCAAAGGTTTTTTCGATCGCACCTTTTTTGTTGCGGGTGAGAAGGATAAGCTTGTCATCTGGCAGGAATTCATCGACGATCTGGGTTGCTTCCGCCAGGTACCCACCAGGATTATCACGGAGATCGAGGGCAATTTGGGTAGCTCCCTTCTTTTTTAAAGCCAGCAGGCTTTCCCTGAATTCTTTATAGGTTGATTCAGCAAAACGATTGATCTTGATGTACCCCAGTTTTTCAGTAAGCATATAAGCGGCATCTACACTTCGCAGCGGAACCCTTCCGCGTCTTACGTTGAATTCAAGAAGTTCGGGCACTCCTTTTCGATATACTTTCAGGACTACTCTGGTGTTTTCCTCCCCTTTAAGATGTTCGGTTATGGAATCATTGCTGATGTTCTTATTGAATAGAGGTTTCCCGTTGGCGTAAAGTATCCTGTCTCCACCCTGGATCCCGACTTTTTCGCTGGGGCCACCTTCGAGCGGCTGGATAACCGCAATGGTATCATTGACGTTGTAGAAACTCACTCCAATGCCCACAAAATCTCCCTTCATGCTTTCGCTAAGGACCGCGTATTCCTGCTGCGGAATATAAACGGAATGCGGATCAAGATCGGTAAGGATGCCATTAACCGTTACATCTACGATACTGTCGATATTCACATCGTCTACATATTCATACTCAATGTAGTCGATCAACCGGGCAAGTTTTTCTTTTTTCTTGTTATTAGATAAAAAGGAATTGGTAGTGTAACTGGAAAAATCAAGAGCCGCACCTAAAAGTACCCCAAGAGCACAGGCGAATCCTAACAATAATGGCAGGTATTTATTAGATTTTCTTTTCAATCGTCAAATTCCTCAATTTGTTGTACTTCTACTCCGGCCTTTCTAAGGAACTGCAGGCCGGAATCATCTTTGTAGTTGATGCAATAGACCAATCTTTTTATACCCGACTGGTGGATCAATTTACTGCATTCCTTGCAGGGAGACATGGTGATGTACAATGTTGCTCCCCTGCAGGACTGGGTGGAGCCGGCCACTTTTAGAATGGCATTGGCTTCTGCGTGTAGAACATACCATTTAGTATATCCCTCTTCATCTTCACAGGCATTTTCAAAACCGGTGGGGGTACCGTTATATCCGTCGGAAATTATCATTCTATCTTTCACAATAAGCGCGCCAACCTGTTTGCGCTTACAATGAGATAGTTTACTCCATTCCCGGGCTATTCTTAAATAGGCTTTATCGTACTTTAACTGCTTCTTTTTTTGCATGGTCTAAAATAACGTGCAATATATGAAGCTTTTAATTATAACTTTTCCAGCTCTACTAAAATATTGCAGGCGTGAAGTTAAAACAATTTCTCTACGTTAAATTTTGATCAAAGTGCGAGATAATTTTCGATGAGGATGGGCAGCACCACGCCAATGACTATCGAAGAGATCACCAGGATCCAATCCCTTCGGGTAACTCCCAGTAATCCCTGGAATAGAAATGCGAGGATCAACACAATAATCACTACAATAAGTTGGGCAGCTTCAATACCCAGAGCAAATTCAAGCAGGGGTAAAAACTTGCTCTCAGTCCCGGCAGAGATCACCTTGAAATAAGATGAAAACCCGAGGCCGTGAATTACCCCAAAGAAGACCGAAGTGACATACAGCAGTGTAATGTCCTTTTTGTTCTCCATTTTTTTCGCGGTAACAATGTTAAAAATTGCAGTCACAAAAATGGTAGCTGCGATGAGGAATTCAACCCACCTGGTGTTTACCGAAATAATTCCATAAACCGATAAGAACAGTGATAAGGTGTGTCCTAAAGTGAACAGGGTAACGAGCCAGAACACTCTTTTGGCACCATGAAAGGTGTGACAGGCCACTAATACGATCAGGAATAAAATATGGTCATAGGCTTGCCAGTCCAGTACATGTTCCAGGCCTAATTTGAAGTACAACCAAAATTGCGACATAATTGGGGGGTTTGAAGGGTTCGAAAGTACAACTTCCTGATAAAAATGCCAACATCAGGTTGTAGTCTAAAAAAATAGAATGGCTTTATATCGACTAATCCCGCCTTTGACAGATTTTCTCCTCCAATTACGGAAAACCGTAAAACATAGCAATCAGGATTTTGTATTTTTGAATAATTTATTGAATGTTAGCGGTTTAAGAATTATCAATTCAAAATGATATTTCTGAAGAAAAAATCCGGCTTTCCATGAAGAACCAGATAGTGTAGGGGTTACTGGTGCTTTCTATGGGGGCCGGTATTTTTTTGAATTCACCCAAAATAAAAAACCCATCAAATGATGGGTTTTTTAGTACTCGAGGCGGGAATCGAACCCGCACTTCCGAAGAAACTGGATTTTGAATCCAGCGCGTCTACCAGTTCCGCCACTCGAGCAAGTGGACGGCAAAAGTATGAATTTTTTGTTTTCTCAAATAGTATTTTTTGAATTTTATTCCCCTGATTTAAGCTTTTGTGAAGTTAATCCCTCTACAGGCAGAAAGCTGTGAACCTAAAAGCGCATAGACCAAATTAATTTCTAAATTTGCAGGGCAACAACAACTACATTCAAAAACAACACAACATGCCTAATGTAATTACCGAAGCCAAGATCTTTTCCTGTACCCAAAGCAGGAGTGTCGCTGAAAAAATAGCAGAATCCTACGGCAGCAAACTGGGAAATGTTATCACTTCCACCTATAGTGACGGAGAATTCCAGCCATCTTTTGAAGAGTCTGTAAGAGGGTCAAGAGTGTTTATCATTGGTTCTACCCACCCTGGTTCTGACCACCTTATGGAGCTGCTGCTTATGCTCGATGCTGCAAAGCGGGCTTCGGCAAGACATATTACCGCAGTAATCCCTTATTACGGATGGGCCAGACAGGACAGGAAAGACAAACCTCGTGTTCCCATTGCTGCGAAATTGATCGCCAAGATGCTCGAAACCGCAGGGGCTACACGTATCATTACCATGGACCTGCATGCAGACCAGATCCAGGGATTCTTTGAAAAACCGGTAGATCATCTGTTCGCTTCCACTATATTCCTTCCATACCTCAGAAGTCTGGAGCTGGATAACCTTACCATCGCCTCCCCAGATATGGGAGGTTCAAAAAGAGCCTATGCGTATTCAAAAGCAATGGAGAGCGATGTGGTGATCTGTTACAAACAGAGGGCAAAAGCCAATGTGATCTCTCATATGGAGCTCATTGGAAACGTAGAGGGAAAAAACGTGGTGCTGGTGGATGATATGGTGGACACTGCGGGAACTCTTACCAAGGCTGCCGACGTGATGATGGAACGGGGAGCCAAGAGCGTTCGTGCGATCTGTACCCATCCCGTGCTTTCAGGAGAAGCTTATGAGCGCATAGAGAATTCGAAGCTCCTGGAACTAATCGTGACCGATTCCATCCCCATGAAACAGGAAAGTAAAAAGATTAGGGTGGTGAGTTGTGCCGAACTTTTCGCCGATGTGATGACCCGTGTTCATAATAACAGGTCCATCAGTTCAAAATTCATCATCTAAAAAAGGCTTTTTGGAAGAGAATTCTTCCGAAGCATTTTAGGGGATCAACCCCTCTATAAAATATTCGCTGCGAAGCTTTTATTAGCTCAGAAAAAAGATTTACTTTTGCAGCCTAAAATTTTTTACAATGAAATCAATTACGATCAACGGATCTAAAAGAGAAAGCGTAGGCAAGAAAGCTACAAAAGCCTTACGTAATGCTGGACAGGTTCCTTGCGTATTATACGGGGGAGATCAGCCATTACACTTTGCAGCAGATGAAATTGCCTTCAAAGACTTAGTGTACACACCAGATGTTCACACTGTAGTTATTGAATTAAAAGGAGGAGAAAAGTTTGATGCTGTTCTTCAGGATATCCAATTCCACCCTGTAACGGATGCAATTTTGCACATCGATTTCTACCAGATCTTCGAAGACAAAGAGATCTCTATGGAAATCCCTGTACATACTACCGGGGTTGCCCGTGGAGTTAAAAACGGTGGGGTGTTGCGTTTCAACCTTCGTCGTATGAGAGTAAAAGGTCTTCCAGGAAATCTTCCGGATTTTATCGAAGCCGATATAACCCCGCTTAAAATTGGTAACAAATTATATGTTACTGCTTTAAAAAGTGATGACTTTAAGATCATGCACCCGGACAATACTGTGGTTTGCCAGGTTAGAACTTCCCGTAATGTTGTCGCTCTTGATGAGGACGAAGAAGAGGAAGAAGAAACAGCTGCAGACGAAGTACCGGCTACAGAAGTTAACGAAAACGAATAGATTAAAAACGTTTTTCGATCATAAAAGCATCCCGGTTTCGGGATGCTTTTTTATTTTTACCAAAACGAAACTATGCTTTCTTTCTTCGGAAGATTGATCCACAAAGAGAAAAAAGAAGAAATTCCCCCTATGAAGAAGTTTCTCATCGTTGGGCTGGGGAACATCGGCCCTAAATACCACCATACCCGTCACAATATTGGTTTTAAAGTCCTGGACTTTCTGGCCGAGCAGGAAGACCTTGCCTTCGAAACTCAAAAACTTGGAGATATTGCCACCTATAAGTTCAAAGGCCGCACTTTTATCCTGCTTAAGCCTTCTACTTATATGAACCTGAGTGGTAAAGCTGTCAACTACTGGCTGCAAAAAGAGAAAGTGCCGCTTGAAAATCTTCTGGTGATCACAGATGATCTCAATTTACCTTTCGGAACTATTCGGGTAAAGACCAAGGGCAGCGATGGAGGGCATAACGGACTTAAAGATATTCAGGCGCAGCTGGGAACCACGAAGTACAATCGTTTCCGGTTTGGGATAAGCGATGAGTTCTCCAAAGGCAGGCAGGTAGATTACGTGCTGGGAGAATGGGATGAAGAGGAAGAGAAGAATCTGCCCGAGCGTCTTAAGAAGTCGGTAGAGGTGATAAAATCTTTTGGCACCGCAGGAATTAACAATACAATGAATACCTTTAACGGAAAATAGCTTTTTACTTTGAAAGAACATAAAGGAGCCCACGCTTTCACCAGTGATCACCATACCGTGGTGACTATTGGTACGTTTGATGGTGTGCATGTGGGTCATCAAAAAATAATTGAAAGGCTGGTGAATACGGCAAAGGCGGGCAACCTTGAATCGGCCATTCTTACCTTTTTTCCCCATCCCAGGATGGTCCTGCAAAAAGATGCGGGGATCAAGCTCATCAATACGATCGAAGAGCGAAAAGAGATCCTTGCCAAATCGGGCGTAGACCATCTTATAATTCATCCTTTTACCCAGCAGTTTTCCAGGTTAAGCGCCAGGGAATTTGTTCGCGATATCCTGGTGCATAAATTAAAGGCCAAAAAAGTGATCATTGGATACGATCACAGGTTTGGACGAAATCGCACGGCCGATATTGACGATCTGCGGGAATTTGGCCGCGAATACGGTTTTGACGTGGAAGAGATCTCCAAGCAGGATGTGGAAGAAGTGGCTGTGAGTTCTACCAAAATAAGAAAAGCTCTGCTCGAAGGCTATGTAGAAAAGGCCAACCGCTACCTCAGTTATCCTTTCTCCCTGGCGGGCACTGTGGTGAAAGGTAAAGGCTTGGGTAAGGAATTCGAATATCCCACTGCCAATCTTCAGGTAAAAGAAGACTACAAGCTCATTCCAAAGAACGGAGTTTATGTGGTTAGAGCTGAAATTGACGGAGTCGAAACCTTCGGAATGATGAACATTGGCACCAATCCTACGGTTGGAGGAACAGAAAAGACGATCGAAACTCACTTTTTTGATATCGAAAAAGATCTCTACGGAAGGTATCTCAGCATTGAACTTTTGACCCGTATTCGAGATGAGAAGAAATTCGATTCGGTTGAAAGCCTGAAGCGGGCCATGCAGCAGGATGAAGCCTTCAGCAAGC
>CAZNFK010000086.1:0-9202 GCA_964572365.1 uncultured Flavobacteriaceae bacterium
CTCTTTGGGCACAATTGTAGTGGTCATCTCCTAAGATATCAGCAGTAAGAATTCTAGAAGTAGAATCGAGAGGATCTACTGCAGGGTAAATCCCGAGTTCAGCAATCTTACGGGAAAGTACAGTAGTAGCATCGAGGTGGGCGAAAGTTGTTGCCGGCGCGGGATCTGTCAAGTCATCCGCAGGTACGTATACCGCTTGAACAGAAGTAATCGAACCGTTCTTTGTCGAAGTAATTCGCTCCTGCATCGCACCCATTTCAGTCGCCAAAGTAGGCTGATATCCTACAGCAGAAGGCATACGTCCAAGAAGTGCAGACACCTCAGAACCTGCCTGTGTGAAACGGAAGATATTATCTACGAAGAAAAGTACGTCTTTCCCCTGTCCTTCTCCAGCTCCGTCACGGAAATACTCAGCAATGGTAAGTCCAGAAAGGGCAACACGCGCACGTGCTCCAGGAGGTTCGTTCATCTGTCCGAATACGAAGGTTGCTTTAGAATCTCTCAAAGCAGCTTTATCTACTTTTTGAAGATCCCATCCGCCTTCTTCCATAGAATGCATGAAGTCTTCACCATACTTGATAATTCCTGACTCAAGCATCTCTCTCAAAAGGTCATTTCCTTCACGGGTTCTTTCCCCAACTCCGGCGAATACAGATAAACCACCGTGGCCTTTTGCAATGTTGTTGATCAATTCCTGGATCAATACGGTTTTACCTACCCCGGCTCCACCAAAAAGACCAATCTTACCTCCTTTTGCATAAGGCTCAATAAGGTCAATTACCTTGATCCCTGTGAAAAGAACTTCTGTAGATACAGATAAATCTTCAAATTTAGGTGCTTCCCTGTGAATAGGTAACCCATCTTCGTTGGCTTTTGGTAAATTACCAAGCCCGTCGATAGCATCCCCGATCACGTTGAACAAACGTCCGTAAACATCTTTACCAATAGGCATTTGAATAGGCGCTCCGGTTGCAACCACTTCTACACCTCTGCTCAAACCATCGGTTGAATCCATAGAAACTGTTCTTACTGTATCCTCTCCAATGTGAGACTGAACCTCAAGAACCAATATAGATCCATCTTTTCTGGTAATTTCCAAAGAATCATAGATCCTCGGTAATTCAGCATTCTCTGTGTTAAACGCTACGTCAACCACAGGGCCGATAACTTGTGCAACTTTACCTGTAACTTTAGACATTATCTAATCCTTTAATGTTTTTGTTTTATAAATACTTAAAAAAGAACCGGTAACGACTTTGAACCTATTTCTTAAAGTCAAGCTCTTTTTCAGGCTGCAAAGATAGTTTTTTTGTATAAAAGTCTATAAGAGAAAGCACAACTTTTTTCTTCTTCGGAAAAATTCCGGTTCCCAAAAGGGAATTCCATAAAAAAAGCCTGCAGTTCCAAAAGAAACGCAGGCTTTTATAATTTCTGTATCTGATTGTTTTATTCCACAGTTACCGATTTCGCCAGGTTCCTTGGCTGGTCAACATTCTTACCAAGCATCACTGCGATGTGATAAGAAAGCAACTGCAACGGAATAGTGGTTAAAAGCGGCGTTAAGGCTTCTATTGTATCAGGAACTTCGATCACATAATCTGCAAGATCCCTTACACTGGTATCTCCTTCGGTAACGATCCCAATGATCTTACCCTGTCTTGATTTGATCTCCTGAATGTTGCTCACTACCTTCTCATAATGTCCTTTTCGGGTGGCGATCACCACTACCGGCATTTCCTCATCGATCAAAGCGATAGGTCCGTGCTTCATTTCTGCAGCAGGATAACCTTCAGCATGTATATAGGAGATCTCCTTTAACTTCAAAGCTCCTTCTAAAGCTACCGGGAAATTGAACCCTCTACCCAGGTAAAGGCAATTTCTGGCATCTTTATACTTGAAAGCCACTTTTTGGATGTGCTCATTTGATTTCAGGGATTCTTCCACCTTCTGAGGAATAGTTTCCAATTCGCGCAGGTGCATGTGGAAATCGGAATTTGATATACTTCCCTTGGCTTTCGCCAGTTTCAACGCGATCAAAGTTAACACGGTGATCTGCGTGGTAAATGCTTTCGTGGAAGCCACCCCTATTTCAGGACCCGCGTGGGTATAAGCCCCTGCATGAGTTTCACGGGAGATGGAAGAACCAACCACGTTACATACTCCAAATACAAACGCTCCTTTCTCCTTGGCCAGTTTGATAGCAGCCATGGTATCGGCCGTTTCCCCACTCTGAGAAATAGCGATCACCACGTCATCTGAATTGATAATAGGATTCCTATACCTGAATTCTGAGGCATACTCAACCTCAACCGGAATACGGGCAAGGTCTTCAAAAACATACTCGGCCACAAGACCCGCATGCCACGAAGTTCCGCAGGCCACGATCACGATCCTTTTCGCGTTAAGGAACCTTTCAAGGTTATCATCTACCCCGGCCATTCTTATAATTCCGTCGTCAACCAAAAGCCGCCCTCTGTAAGTATCGGTAATGGCACTTGGTTGTTCGTAGATCTCCTTCAGCATGAAGTGATCAAACCCATTCTTCTCGATCTGTTCAAGATTAAGCTGCAACTCCTGGATATAAGGATCGACCAAAGTATCATCCTTGATCTTTCTCACCTTAACTCCCTTATTTCTTCGCACTACAGCCATTTCCCCGTCTTCCAGGTAAATTGCATTGTTGGTGAACTCTATAAAAGGAGAAGCATCTGAAGCAATGAAATATTCTTCTTCCCCAACCCCGATCGCCAGCGGACTACCCAAACGGGCAACCACGATCTCATTTGGTTTTGTCTTATCAAAAACCGCGATAGCGTACGCACCTACAGTCTGGTTAAGCGCTATCTGCACCGCTTTCCCCAGCTTTACATTTTCTTTCTTGATAACATCTTCAATAAGATTTACCAAAACTTCAGTATCTGTATCTGAAGTAAAAGTATAACCACGGGCAATAAGTTCCTTTTTAAGAGATTCATAATTTTCTATGATCCCGTTATGAATGATCACCAGGTTTCCTGAGTTAGACAGGTGAGGGTGAGAGTTCACATCATTTGGCACCCCATGGGTCGCCCACCTCGTATGGCCGAGACCGAGCGTACCATCGGTACTTATTTCATTTTCAAGTTTTGCCTTAAGATCGGCAACCTTGCCTTTGGTTTTTGAAACCTTTAGTTCTTTATTATCATACAAAGCGATACCCGCACTGTCATATCCCCTGTACTCAAGCCTTTGCAATCCCTTCAAAACAATAGGGTATGCCTCCCTATAGCCTATGTATCCAACAATTCCGCACATAACAACAATTTATTTACTTTGATTCTGTATAGTAGATCTTCAATTTGAGACGTTTTTCCTGATCCTGGGCAGCAGGCCCATAAAGAACCGTTGCCTCGGGAGTGATAACTGAAGTAGTAGGGACTTTTTCTACGTTAGCACTTTCTGTCTGCTTCACAGCAGAATTTGTGACCAGATTCACGTTTTCAGCAACTACCAGGCCAAGCCTGACATTGGTGGAATCTTTATTTAAAATATTATTTATATGACTGGTCAACTTTATTTTATAACTGATGCCCTCACCATTCTCGTTAGTCTTTAACGGCCCAAGATGTCCGGTATTGGAAACTGAATTCATGGCGTTTGCCTGCCCGGGCGAATCCAGCACATAATCGGCCAGGAACCTGTTATTGGTAAGGTCATATAAATATAAACGTTCAGGTTCATTTACACCTGAAACTGCCGAATTATTAACAAAAAATTCAAGATTAGCTTCGTTTATTAGCCAGTTATTCCCTCTTAAATATTCCAGTTCATCAGAAACATTATCACCATTGGAGTCTGTCCCGCTAAAAAGATCTATGATCACCATCGATCCTTCTCCACCCTTGAGGTAAAGATTGGAAGCATCTGTCACTGTGGGCGCTTCCTGCTGAAAAGTATTCACACGGGCAGGACCCAGGTTCAGCTTAAAACTTCTGGACTCTCCAACCATATCTTCTGTATCTCCATCTGCATCAGAATCCCCGGTATCTGCAACCTGCACAGTATAATATAGGGTTATTCCGGCATCGGCACCGGCCAGATTCAACAACATCATGGTGCCGTTTTCTCCCGTTTTTTCCGCTTCTAAGTAAAGGCTTCTGAAATAATTTCTGAAGTTAGCCATACTTGAAAGCTCAGTAGATCCCTCTTTATCCAGGATCTTTTTCTTAAAGAAGGTCGTATCCAGTTTTATTTTCATTCTGGGGGCATGTCTTAAGGTATCAGTATCTGTATACTCAAGAACTTCTTTAGCCGAAGGCCGGAAATTCTCATTCTCATACAGTAGTTCCCCTGTAAGGTTGCTTTCTATCTGCGCTCCCAGGTCTGAATAATATTTCTGAGACTGCTCAAAGTTGGTCTCGGGGTCGAACTGGTTCATAAAGAAATTCGTCTCCAGGACACTCAGCTTAAAAGAACCACTTCCATAGATCGAATCCAGCTTATATTGAGGATTGCCATCAGCATCACTTTCTATCTGGGTAGAGAAATAAGGAACATTCAGCACTACGCTATCCAGCACCGGTTGATCACCAAAATCGGGATTATTGGCAGAAAGAGACACCTGGGACAAAATACTTGCGGTCTGATCTCCAAAAACAGGATCAGAGTACACCCCAAGCAGGTTTACTGGCAGGTTGTTGGTTTGCACGGGAGCGAGGTTGTTGTTCACCACCGCGATCTGTGCTTCGTCATATAAGTCGGCATTGAAACCGGGCTCTCCAATCACATTGCCTCCAACTGTTTCAAAATCATCTTCACAGGCTACAAAAGAAAAAACAACAGCAATAACTGTTGTTATTTTTAACATCGTGTTCAATATATTCATTCGGATAAATCTTCTATTTTTCTATTTAAGACAAGACCTTGTTCATGTAGAAATCCTGATAAGCCTGTGCGAATTCTTCGCGGTTCTTATATTCCAGAACCGGCTTGTCAAGTTTGGCAAGGTATTTTTTCAATTCTTCGGGTATGTTATCACCTGCAATGACTGCCGCGTCTGAATTGTCAACGGCTATCTTCATCAGGTTCACATAATCGGGTTTTTTCAGGTGTTTCACTTGATCACTTTCCAGACCGTCAAACAGTACTTTTTTATACATATCCTTGTCTAACGTACCTTCAAAGTCCTGATTGTACACAGAGGTCACGATCTTGGCAGAATTGAACAAAGGTTCATTTCCGTAGTAATTCCTGAGATACAAAGGCAACAGCGACGAAAGCCAGCCGTTAACATGGATAATATCTGGCGCCCAATTTAGTTTTTTTACCGTTTCAATAACGCCTTTGGCAAAAAATATTGCTCTTTCATCATTATCGGGGAAAAGATTCCCTTCTTCATCGGTAAGGGTAGCTTTTCTCTTGAAGTAATCTTCATTGTCAATAAAATATACCTGCATCCTCTCTTTGGGAATGGAGGCTACTTTTATGATAAGAGGCATATCAAGATCATTAATGACCAGGTTCATCCCAGAAAGTCTTATCACCTCATGAAGCTGATGTCTGCGCTCATTTATATTTCCGAACCGAGGCATAAAGATCCGTATCTGCCCACCCTGGTTATTCACCATTCTGGGGGCTTCAAATGACATGGATGAGATCTCTGTTTCGGGTAGGTAGGGAATAACTTCAGATGATACGTACAATATCCTCTTATCTTTCATAGGTTCACTGCTTTTGTGCTGTTGTGAATAAAAAACACGCAAAAATACAAATTTTTATGCAGATTGCCAGTATTATATTAAGTTTGCACGCTGTTAATTTTACAATAAGATGCAGATTTTAAAGGAGAAGCAGTCTCTAAAACAACAGATTCAGGCTTACAAACAAAACGGACTAAGTGTTGGATTTGTCCCCACCATGGGAGCGCTTCACCAGGGCCATATATCCCTCATTCAAAACGCGTTGTCTTTATGCGACAAGGTAGTAGTCAGCATTTTTGTGAACCCAACCCAGTTCGATAATCCCGAAGACCTTGAAAAATACCCTCGCAATCTTGAGGAGGATGTTGAAAGGATCAAAGCTCTTAGCGAGGAAGTGATCGTTTTTTCTCCTGCTGCAGATGAGATCTACGGAAACAATGTGGTTTCTGAAGAATTTTCTTTCGACGGACTGGAACACCAGATGGAAGGAAGGTTCAGAAAAGGTCATTTCGACGGGGTAGGAACCATTGTCAAGAAACTTTTTGAAATGGTGCAGCCAGATAAAGCTTTCTTTGGGGAGAAAGACTATCAGCAACTTCAAATCATCAAAAAGCTTGTTGAGAAGCACCACCTGGAGGTCGAGATCATAGGTTGCCCTATAGACAGGGAGGTCTCCGGTTTGGCTCGGAGTTCCCGCAATGAAAGGTTGTCACCCGAACAACGACAGAACGCCTCGGCGATCTATAAGATCCTGAAACAGGTGAGAGAGGATTTTGGCACAAAAAGTGCATCAGACTTGACGGCCTGGGTGATCGACCGGTTTAGAAAGGAACCCTCTCTAGAACTTGAATATTTCGAGATCGCCAATGCCGACACTTTACAGCCGGTTGAAGAAAAAAAAGAAGGAGAAAAATACAGGGCTTTTATCGCCGCCTACTCCGGCGATATTAGGTTAATTGATAACATAGCATTAAATTAGGCAGGCATGCAGATACACGTTGTTAAATCAAAAATACACCGCGTAACAGTAACGGGGGCAGATCTTAATTACATAGGAAGCATCACTATAGATGAAGACCTTATGGATGCTGCCAACATCATTGAAGGAGAAAAGGTGCAGATCGTCAATAACAACAATGGAGAACGACTGGAAACCTACGCCATACCGGGGCCACGCAATAGTGGAGAAATCACCCTTAACGGTGCTGCGGCGCGTAAAGTGGCAAAAGGAGATATCCTTATTTTGATCACCTACGCCATGATGCCTATTGAAGAAGCAAAATCTTTTAAACCATCATTGGTTTTTCCAGAAGAGGGAACCAATCTTTTAAAATAAGTGCCCAGCAAGAAGTTCATAAATTTCGCAAAGACCACACTCCCACTCCTGTTGGGAGTTTTTTTGATTTGGTATTCTTTAAGCAGCGCGAGCCCGGCCGAAAGAGAGGAACTTTGGAACAACATACTGCTGGCCGACCTAAAATGGGTTTTCCTATCCCTTTTCTTCGGATTACTTTCCCATGCTTCACGGGCTTACAGGTGGAAATACCTGCTTGAACCAATGGGCTATCAACCCCAGTTCGCGAACAGTTTTATGGCCGTGATGGGAGGTTATCTCGCCAACCTGGGGGTTCCCCGGTCCGGAGAAGTACTACGTGGAGCTACTATTTCAACTTACGAAGACATTCCTTTCGAAAAAGCTTTTGGAACCATTGTTTCTGAAAGAATCGCCGATCTTGTGATGCTCATGCTTATTGTCATTGCCGGACTGCTCATCCAAACCGAAGGAATTCTGAACTATTTTGAAAATCACGACATCAATCCCTTTGTGACCATAGGTACCGTTTTTCTTGCGGTTATCTTGGGAATATTCCTCCTGAAGCTGGTCAAAAGTTCCCAACACAAGATAATGGTCAAGGTCAGGAATTTCGCCAGAGGACTTTTGGAGGGAATGAGAAGCATTGTCAAAATGAAACGCAAGAAGGAATTCATCTTTCATACGGTGTTCATCTGGGTCATGTACCTGTTGATGTTCTACGTAATTAAGTTTGCAATTCCTGAGACCACTCCCCTTTCAATTGCGGGAATTATGGCCGCCTTTATTGTAGGTTCTTTTGCCATCTCCACAACCAATGGCGGAATTGGAGTTTACCCCATAGCTATGGGAGCCGTTCTGCTGCTTTTTGGAGTCAATCAACAGGCGGGAGAAGCCTTCGGCTGGATCGTGTGGGGCTCTCAAACCGTGTTAGTTATACTTTTAGGAGGCTTCTCTTTATTATTCCTTCCGATTTTTAATCAGAAGAAATAATTATATATTGCTTCACAAATCAACACCCCCCAAACCTATGTCAAAAATTTACCTTTTTGTAGCTATTTTTTTTGTCACTCACTTCACTACTTCCCAGGCCATCTACAAGTCGATAGATTCCCGGATCCTGGGGCAGGAAAGACAAATCAAGATCCAACTTCCACGGAATTACGAAAAAAACACCGAAAAACATTACCCGGTGATCCTGGTCCTCGACGGGGATTACCTTTTTGAACCCATTGCCGGGAACGTAGATTTCTTTTCTTACTGGGATGATATTCCCGAAGCAATTGTAATAGGAATCAACCAGGCCGGAAGCCGAAGAGCCGACACGTTTGCAGATGACATCCAGTACTTCCCGTCAAAATCGGGAAAGAATTTCTTCGATTTTATAGGGGCAGAACTTTTTCCTTTTATCAACAGTACCTACAGGACCACAAATTTCAATGTGATCGCAGGCCATGATCTCACAGCTAATTTCGCTAATTTCTACCTGTTCAAGGACAGACCGCTTTTCCAAGCATACATCAACCTTAGCCCCGATCTTTCACCTCAAATGGCGGGTAGATTATATCAGGCCCTTGGAAGCACAGGGTCTCAAAAATGGTTCTACCTGGCAACCGCGTCCAATGATGTAGCCGAATTAAAAAGATCTATTGAGCAGTTGCACCTTCAGTTAAATACCATTGAAAACGACAACCTGTATTACACTTTTGACAATTTTGACAAACCTTTTCACTATTCTTTGGTGGCGCATGCCATCCCAAGAGCGCTTGAACAGATCTTTGCTTCTTACAAGCCCATCAATTTAGAGGAGTACGAAGAGCTGAAAACAGATGACTCCTCTCCATTAGCCTATTTAAATAAAAAATACGGAACCATTAAAAACCTGTATGGTGTGAACCTGCCGGTAAGGCTTAACGACTTTCTTGCTGTAGGCAAGGCCATTGAACATAAAGAGAACTGGGACGAGCTAAAAGAACTGGGAGAAATGGCACTTAAACAGGACCCCGATTCCATGTTGGGCAGCTACTACCTGGCAAAATCTCTTGAAGAAAGAGGAAAGACAAAGAAAGCTATGCAAATGTATGAAAGTGCCTATGATAAAAAGGAAGCCGGGTTTATCACGGCCGATTTCATGATTCGCAAAGCAGAACTTATCAAAAAAGACTTCGGATACTAAATGGCCAAAACAAAAACTTCCTTTTTCTGCCAGAAT
>CAZNFK010000087.1:0-2145 GCA_964572365.1 uncultured Flavobacteriaceae bacterium
GGGCGTCACGCGAGATATCGATCATGGGTGAAAAGGTCCAGTTCACTCCGTTAGCTACAGATTCCAACGCGGCAATTCGTGCTGTTTTTTCCATGGCTTCCAGATCCCAACTGGCGGTTTCCCCAAGCGGCACGGGAAACATGGTCTTATAACCATGGATCACATCGTACCCAAACATCAGCGGAATCCCAAGACGGGAATTCTCCATCACCATTTTCTGAGCTTCCGTAGTAGCTTCTACAGAAAGGACGTTCAACATGGAGCCAACCATTCCTTTTTTCAGGTTTTTCTCCTTCTGTTTATTCCCCAGTTCAGAAGCAGGGCCGGTTAGATCCCAGCTGCCGTTGTACTGTACCAGCTGACCTACTTTTTCCTCGAGGGTCATCAGCGCTAAGACAGAATCCACCTTTTTTTCAACATTCTCAACAGAACTAGGGATCCCTGAGGATTGTGCCTGGGCTGAGAAGGCTCCAAAAAGGCATATAAAAAATATGCTTATTTTTTTCATTTTAGGCAATTAAATACCAGGGGGAGAAATTACTCCCCCTGGTGATTAACAAAGTTTGTGGGTAAGAACTACTGGTACACCCTTACATAATCAACCTCCATGGCCGACTCTGTAAATCCAGGATCAATAGAACCACCAAACGTTCCTCCCATGGCTACATTCAGGATAAGGAAGAAGTCTTTATGGAACGGAGTGTCAGTAGTGTTCTCAAAAGTGTGGTAAGCAATATTGTCTATCAGGAACACGATGCTTTCCTCTGTCCATTCTACTGAATACACGTGGAATTCAGTTTCAGCATTTTCTATTGTCGTAGTTTGAGTAACTGCATCTCCTCCAAAGTTTCCGGGGAAATGAAGTGAACTATGAATCTCATTTGGCACACTGCCTTTGTACTCCATAATATCGATCTCTCCGGTTGCAGGCCATTCCACAGTATCAATGTCTGAACCAAGCATCCAGATTGCAGGCCAAACCCCATCTCCCGAAGGAAGTTTTGCCCGAACATCAACCCTACCGTAGGTGAACGCAAATTTGTCCTTGGTAGTGATCCTTCCTGAAGAATAATCAAATCCATTTGTTGGTTCAGCCTTAGCAGTGATAACCAGGTTACCGTCCTCTACAGAAACGTTTTCCCTTGTATAATACTGAGCTTCCTGGTTACCCCAGCCATTTTCACCGTTTCCAATCTCGTAGTTCCAGATTTCTTCATTCAAAGTACCTGCTTCGAATTCCTGTTCAAATACAAGATTACTAAACTCACTTTCGAACTCCTGTGGTCCCTGGTTAGGAGGAGTGGTAGTAAGTTTTAAATACCAGGCATTTCCTGGAGCATTCCCTTGAATAGCCCTTAAATACATGGTGTTTTCATCAATCGATAGAATTTCATAAGAGCTAGCTCCAATGTAATAACTGATAGTACCAGCATCTGAGAGATTAATTACAGTTCCTCTTGATCCAGGATATCCTGAAGTTGCAGGTGACAGGGAAACGCTCATATCAACAGGACTGTCATAAGGAAGACAAGCATCTTCTGGCCCTGAGCCTCCAAATTGTTCTTTGAAACCAACATTTACAAATGTTGCACCATTGTTATCATAGTTATAAATTATCTCACCATTTTCATTCATGGTAAAGATCATTTCATCTGTATAAAAACATGATGAAGCATCACTTCCTGCTTTTTCATAAGGCTGAGCTGCATACCAAACTGGTTCAGTTCCATCGGCAGGCCCTATTCCCAAATGTCCGGGTTCAGCCGCGGCAACATACCAGGTCTTGGAGTTGCCACCTGTCAACAATTGCTCTGCTTCAGGATCACTGAAGTTACTGAAAACAGTTACACTGGTAGTTGTGTTTGCTGATGAACCTCCGGCACCATAAGCTATAATAGTTACTAGATAATCATTCACCCCATTCTTGTTAAAAGAATGACTGGTGGTACCATCATGTGAAACTTCGGTAAACCCATCATTGTAGATGAATTTATAGGTCATGGCATTTTCTGCAGTGACCTCAAAATTCACCATTCCGCTACCGTCTCCGTTCGGCATTTCTTCAGTAACTCCCACAACTTCTGTGGTTACATCTATAATGGACGGAGCTGTGATCGCACCTGCATCAAAATCATCATCCACACA
>CAZNFK010000087.1:2245-9202 GCA_964572365.1 uncultured Flavobacteriaceae bacterium
GAAGAATTTTCAAAAGTCACCGGTAATGTCACGGCTGTTGCAGTACTCTCAGAAAAGAAGTAAAGGTTGTCAATATAAAAGGTACCACCGGGAGCCGCTGTTACGTCAAATTTGAACTGGATAATATCACTGATATTAAGACCCTGGCTGGTAAATTCAGACAATGGTATTTCAATACTGTTCCATTGATTTGGTGTTACATCCAAGGTTACACTTTTTTCTCCTGAGGAAGTCGAAATAAGGAAGAATTGAATCGAGGAATAATCTCCAGACCACACATCGATGTGGACAGATTCAAAAACACTTGCATCTATACCTTCACCAAATTCAATTCCCTGATAATTGGCATTGCCATATTTAATCGCAGGATTTCCACCAATAGAAACCATTTCATAGGTTGTAGATTGACCCCAGTTTGGATAATAATTAACTCCAGCAGGATCTGTATACTTGTCACTAAAAATAGACGCTACATCTGCCTCTACATGAACTGGAGTTGGAGCGGCAGTTACCGGTGAAGTTGGTATTTGCACACTGTCATCATAAAAGAAAACATTATCAATAAGTACAGTTGTTTCACCTGCAGGTGCTGCTGAATAAATCAACTGAGAAATATGTGCTCTGGTTGTTAAACCTGTAAAGTCTTCTAAAGGAATGTCAAGGGTTACCCATTCTCCCTGAGCAGGATTTTCTATAACAACTTCGTGTTCCACATCATCTCCACCACCATCATAGACACCGTTAGGACCAAAGTCTACAAGTTTCACTCTGAAGGTTTCTGCATCTAGAGAGAAAATATCAGTACGGAAATGAGTCATATTGGATGCATCAACCTGAGTACTTTCAGTTAAAATTCCAACAAAATTCAAATTAGAATACTTCTTAATATCATTTCCTTCGATATCTGTTTCTTCTAAGTCTGCAGCTGACCATTCAGTTCTCCAGGTGTCTACTGGTACATTCGTATAAGCATTACTGAATAGTGAGATAACACTTTCAGGTAACTTGTCTGGGGTTGGAGCAGGAACTGGACCTGTAAGCTCTACCGTTTCTGTGTAATCAATAGTTGCTTCGCCTCCACTAAGAGCTACGACTCGTATATCATAAGTACCAGTTTCTGCATAAGTGTGAGTGACAGTTTCACCGATCATCAAAGGAGTTGGTTCCTCACCTTCTACATCACCAAAGTAAACCTCGAACATTGCGGCTTTATCTGCCGAGGCAGACACCGAAACCGAATATCCGTCCGTACCTTTTGTAATCAAAACTTCTAGATTCTCAGGAGGAAGGAAAGAAACCACAAGTGCCTGAGTACCCTGAGCAGTTTCTCCGGCAAGGTTCTTTCCGGTTACTACTACGTCATAAGTACCTTCGGCATATACATGCTCCACCTGCTCTCCTACTCTTAGCTCTTCTGATGGTTCAGAACCATCTCCAAAATCAACCGAGAAAAGATTTGCGCCCTCTCCCGTGGGAGTTATGGTCACTAATCCTGTATTGTCCTGGGTGATCTGGAAAGTCGCTCCGAGATTTTCGGGAGCTCCAAGATTCTCCAGGTCCACCCCAAGATTATCGTCATCCATATCGCAACCTGTTACCGCAAGGGTAAGAAAGACTGCAAAAATTGTTTTTACAAAGTTTTTCATAATGCTCATATTAGTATCCCGGGTTTTGACTCCAATTTCCTTGTGAAAATTCTATCTCTTCAAGAGGAACAGGGAATAATTCGTTTTTTCCAGTAGTAAAGCCTTCAATCTCCTGTGCTGCCCTTCCGGTGCGTACCAGGTCAAAGAACCTGTGCCCTTCTCCTACAAGCTCAAGTCTCCTTTCATTATAAAGAGTCTCCAGTAAGTTGCTACCAGACTCGGTTACCGGTTGTAATCCTGCTCTTTCTCTTACCATATTAAGGTAAGTACGTGCTCTGCCTTCATCACCATTCCCTTTAAGAAGTGCCTCTGCAGCCATCAACAGCACATCTGCATATCTTATTGATCGGTAGTTATTTGGCTGAGTCAGGTTTGTATCCCCCTGGTTCTCATTCTTCCGTGGAAGGTATTTGCGGTTAAAGAAGCCGGTGTGCTTATACCCTTCAGAATAGGTGGCCCCGGTCTCTGCAGCCCATGCTTCAATGTCAAGTATGGAATAGTCTCTCCTGATGTCTTCTTCTGAAAAAGCATCATAAACTTCCTGCACGGGTACATTGAAACTATATCCGGATTCGAATAAAGGCCCGGTGTAATTCCTGATCCCCTGGAAGCCAACTGCTACGTTTCCTTCACTGCACTGTAGACATCCAAATCCTGCTCCTTCTTCTCCAGTGTACTGGATCTCAAAAACAGATTCTGCACTATTTTCACCTACAAACTCGAAAAGGTTGGTATAATCTTCACCCTCCTGTGTTCCGTAAAGGTGGTACTGTCCGCTGTTAATCAGGTCTGTAAGTACAGCAGCTGATTCATCATATTGGTCCTGGTACAGGTAAGCTTTACCAAGTAAAGCCTGGGCAGCACCTTTTGTAACACGCCCCACTTGTGGAGCAGTGTAATCAAGATGATCAATTGCATACTGAAGATCTGATTCTATCTGGTCATATACTTCTGATACAGGAGATCGAGGTACAGAAGTCTCATCTCCCAGTACAAATCTTTTATCTCCCGATAAAGGAAGCGGACCAAACCACTTAACTAATTCGAAAGTGAAATATGCTCTTAAGAACCGAGTTTCTGCAATGATCTGCTCTTTGCCCTCAAACTCTGTTTTGTCTTTAAATTCCAGAATATAATTAGCTCGTTGGACTCCAGCAAAATTCCAGTCCCATACATCATCGAGGTTGTCGTTAACAGGTGTATGGGTCATTTCATCTACCTGTTGGAATCCGATAACGTCTGTCGCACTTTCCCCACCACTCAAGGTGTTATCTGAAGCGATCTCACCAAGCAGAACATTCACATAAGTTGATTGAAGTATATCATATACTCCTATAAGAGCATTATAATAATCCTCTTCAGAATTGAAATAGTTCTCTGAGGAAATATTATACTCCTGGGTTTCATCTAAAAATTCTTCTGTACAACCCAAACTAATAGTGAGGGTAAGGAGCACAAGAAGCATTTTAGGTTTAAAATTATATCTCTTCATAAGGCAATATTTTAGAAATTAAGATTTAGACCTACCTGGTAAATACGAGGCAGGGGATAGAAACCGTAGTCGATTCCGCCTCCAATAGCAGCCCCACCGGTTGCTGAAGGGTCAAATCCGCGGTACTCTGTAAAAGTGTACAGGTTGTTAACCGCAGTATAAATACGCAGCCTGTCCATGTTTAGTTTTTCAAGAATGTTTCCGTTGAAACTGTATCCTAATTGAACATTCTGGATCCTCGCGTAAGAAGCATCTTCTACATAATAATCAGAGAATACCATGTTTGAAGTAGCTCCTGTAGTTACCCGTGGAACTGTAGTGCTGGTTCCCGGCCCTGTCCACCTGTCAAGAATATAAGCCGCACGATTTACATTAGGTTGGTTCCTTTCGTAGTTTCTTACCATGTCATTTCCAATAGAAGCGAAAGTGTAGGCCACGAAATCAAATCCTTTGAAGTTGAGGTTAAGGTTTAATCCCATGGTCGCTTCAGGAATTGGATCCCCAATGTTGGTTCGGTCATCGGGAGTGATCACTCCGTCTCCGTTGATATCTACATATCTCAGGTCTCCCGGTGCAGCTTCGGCTCCTAAGGCTAATTGAGAAGGATGAGCAGCAACTTCAGCCGGAGTTTGGAAAATTCCGTCTGTTTGGTAACCATAGAAATATCCGATAGGGAAACCTGCTTCAAATCTCGAAGGTTGTGGTTGCCCTACCCCGAATTGTCCGCCGGGAAGAAAATCGGTTCCTTCCACGCTTACTACTTCATTGTTCAGGAACATCGCATTGTAAGAGATGTTGAAATTCCAGTCATCATTAACGACCTGGTTGTATTTCACAGAGAATTCAACCCCTTCGTTACGGGTAGTTCCGGCATTGATAGTAGGAGATCCGGCACCGGGGGCACCACCTCCAAAGATACCTGATACGGGAATTCCCGCTACAAGAAGATCTTTTCGGTCTTCCCTGAAGATATCAGCAGAAATATCCAGTTTATTTTTGAACATTCTCAGGTCTAACCCAATGTTTGTTTTTTCAGCTTCTTCCCACCCTGCTTCAGGGTTTGCAAGGTTACCAAGGGCTACCCCGTTGATCAATTGTCCATCCAGCACATAAGTGGCTTCTCCATTCAGGAGCGCTCTGTAATAGTTAGTAGCTCCGGTTTCATCGTTTCCGAGTGTTCCGAAACTACCTCTTATCTTAAGGAAGTCTATTATTTCGGAATCATTAAGGAATTCTTCTTCAGTAAGGATCCATCCTGCAGTAACAGAAGGGAAGTAACCAACCCTGTTATCAGGACTAAAGTTGCTGGAAGCATCCCTTCTCAACATACCTGAAACAAGATATTTTCCTTCATAATCATATTGAAGTCTTCCGAAGAAAGAAAGTTTTCTTGTATCGTAAACATATGCACTGTTGGTCAAGGCATCACTTGAACCACGTGCCAGACTGATATCTGCAAAGTCCCATGAATTGTTAGGAACATCAAAACCTGTCGCGAAAAGTCCATCTCCCCAGTTACGGATCACGGTCATACCCCCGGTAAGTGTCACATGGTGCGCCTCATTATAAATATCCTCATAAGTTCCAAACAGGTCATACGTATAACTATTGTCATTTATCCTGTTCTGGTTTACCTGGCTTCTTGTATTATTAAATACCTTACTGGGACCGTAGGAGATGATTGGGGCAAAATCTTTTCCTTTACTATTGGTGAGACTATATCCCATTCTTGAAGTGAAACTCAATTCCTCGATCGGGTTGTACTCCAACACGAAAGAACCATTAAATTTATTCAGGTCATAATCATTAAAGGTATTCTCAATTTGAGAAAGCGGGTTAATGATCTCATTACCCAATCTACCTTGTAGATCTTCTTCATCTATAGCAAACGTGGGAGCGATGTTCAAGGCGTTGAATAGAACAGATCCTAATCCATTTTCATTGATGGACCTCCTGTCAATATTGGTATAAATAGAATTTGCGTTGAAATTCAATTTTTCGGTAATATCTACTCCAAGGCTAAACCTGGCGGTGTTCCTTGTAAAATCAGATTTTTCGGCACCTACTATACCTTCCTGGTAAAGGTGTGAACCACCTATAGAATAAGTAATCTTTTCGGTTCCTCCGGAAACGCTTAAATAATGGTTGTAAACGGGTGCAGTATCAAATACCTCATCCTGAAAGTCGGTTCCGGTTCCCAACCCACTCAGATTAGGAAAGGGAATTTCCTGTCCATTGTTGGCGTAGCTCTCGTTCAAAATAAGAGCGTATTCCGTAGCATTCAGTAACGGGATTTTTCTGCTGGTTTCCTGTAAACCTACATAAGAATCAAATTTCACAACAGGTGCAGTGTTCTTTTTACCAGATTTAGTGGTGATCAAAACTACCCCGTTAGCACCGGCAATACCATAAATAGCTGCCTGGGCATCTTTCAAAATAGAAATGGAAGCAACATCATTAGGGTTGATAGTTCCAAGATCTCCCTGGTAACCGTCAATAAGAACTAAAGGCTGGTTTACGGTGTTAGAGGCAATACCTCTAATGTTAATACTGATTCCTGCACCCGGCGCACCAGAAGAAGGCAGTACATTCACACCTGCAGCAGTCCCCTGCAGGGCATTCTCTAATTTAATAGGATTGAGTTCCTCAATAACTTCTTCAGACACCAGGGAAACAGATCCTGTAATATCCTTTCGTTGTTGAGTACCGTATCCAATCACTACAACTTCAGCCAGAGATTCTGAATCTGTTTGTAGTACGACATTTAAGAAAGAATCATCGGTTACGGTAATCTCTTTCATTTCAAAACCTACATAGGAGAATTGTATAATGTCTCCCGCAGACAGGTTATCGAGGCTAAAGTTACCATCAAAATCGGTGACCGTCCCTCTTGTTTGATCTTTGACCAATACATTGACCCCAAGAAGCGGCATGTTATCTTCATCTGTAACATTTCCTTTAACAGAAAACGTTTGCGCATGCATAGATAAAAAACCGCCCATCAAGGCAATTAAAATACATGTAAATCTCTTCATGTGAATAATTGTTAAAATTCTTTAACTAATTTATTTTTTTTCAGGCAGGTAATGCGCAATTGCACCTTTACAAAAAACATACAAGAGTCCAATATCTTTTATTCAGTTGTAAAGTAAGCTTCAAACAACCCGAAAACAGCGGTGTTCTCAATTTAAAAAGCTTGAAACAGGCAATGATTAAAATGCTGATCTTCAGTAAATGTAGAGGTGATGTAGAGTTTTTAAGGGCAGATGTATAGGTGCTAAATAGCTAAAATATAATCAACGAGGTTCACTTCCCGCGGAAGTTGCATCTTTTTTCGCAAACGATATCGTTTAATCTCCACACTTTTTACAGAAATATTAAGAAGTGGAGCTATTTCTTTAGAAGTTAAATTGAGCCTTAAATAGGCACAAAGCTTAAGATCGTTTGAAGTAAGATCGGGATGTTTTGCCTTTATCTTTTTGAAGAAATCTTTATCGGCATTTGAAAAGGCTTTTTTAAAGAATTTCCAGTTATCCTCTTCGCTGATATCCTTGTCGATGGTTTTAATAACCGACCGCACCTGGGCGGAATTTTCTGTTGCCTGCAGTTTTTCCTTAATGTTTGAAAGAAATTCATTCTTCTTTATCAGGCTCATGGTAGACACAGCTAATTCCTTGCTTTTACCTGCCATCTCCTTTTCCAGTTGTTCATTTTGAAGTTTTATGATCTTCTGCTCGGCTTCAAGGTTTTGCATACGTAGGACTTTTTCATTCTCCTTAATACGTTTCTCCCTATCTCTTTTGTAGGCAAGATGTACTA
>CAZNFK010000088.1:0-8978 GCA_964572365.1 uncultured Flavobacteriaceae bacterium
GGTCCTTCTATTGCCGATGATATCAAGCAGGCTTCGATATGGGCGGTACTTGGTTCCTTATTGGTGATCTTCCTTTACATCTTGTTGAGGTTTAGAAAGTACCAGTTTAGTTTAGGTGCTGTAGTGGCAGTTATCCATGATGTATTGATCGTACTGGGAGTATTCTCCCTGACTTATAAGTTCATGCCTTTCAACATGGAGATCGATCAGGCGTTTATTGCAGCTATCCTTACGGTAGTGGGTTACTCGCTGAATGATACGGTGGTTATTTATGACCGCATTAGGGAGTTCTTTAATGAACATCCAGGATGGACTCAAAAAGACGCGATTAACGCTGCGATCAACAGTACAATCAGTCGTACTTTGAACACCTCTATGACTACGCTTGTGGTACTGCTTGCAATCTTCATTTTTGGAGGGGAAAGCATTAGAGGATTTATGTTCGCTCTTATTGTTGGGGTGATCGTGGGTACCTATTCTTCTATCTTCGTGGCTACACCGGTGACTTATGACACCTTCAATAAGCAGGAAGAAAGAAAGAAACTGAAAAGAAAAAAAGAAGCGATAGCTTAAGAATATCGTTTAAGATAAATAAAGAAAGCCTCCTGAATGGAGGCTTTTTTAATTCCCGGCAATGAAAACCACCGGGCCAATATTTCTTCGGAAAATGGTGTTTTTCAGATCCAGATTACTTCCGCAACAAAATCAGACTATCTCCCACCTCCAGGTTCCAATGTTCAGTAAGACCTGCGTTGACTTCCAGAACGTACTGTGCAGGGACGTTAGAGGGTATGGTCTCCATGCTTTGCGGTTTTGCATTTTCAGCGATGCTTACCACCTTATTTTGTGAATCAAGGAAAATAAGATCAAGCGGAATATGGGTATTCTTCATGTAGAATCCTCGTGGTTGTTCATCTTCAAAGATGAATAACATCCCTTGGTCCTCCTTCATGCCGGTGCGATACATAAGACCCGTCTCGCGTTGGTAATCGTCGTCTGCAATCTCCACCTGCAAGTGCTGCAGGGTGTCACCCGATGGCTTTGTAAGGTAGACTTCCCCTTCTTTCTTGAATTCAATAGGGGCGGTGGTCACTTCTTTTGGAGGCTTGTTGCTTTCCTCTTTACAGCCCATAAAAAAGCCTCCGATCATCAGGAGGCTCAAAAATGTGTTTCTTTTTATCATTTTACCCGATCTTTTGGTTTAGGTCGAAACATGAAGTAGAATCCGGCGAGGATGAATGGCAAACTCAGCCATTGACCTGTATTGAGGACCCAATTCACTCTCTCACCTACCTGAGGTTCCTTAACGAATTCGACAAAGAATCTAACCGTCCAAAGCATGACCAGGAACAATCCAAAGATATAACCCAGGTCTTTGCGCTTTTCGGTTTTCCAGTAAGTAAGCCATAAGATAATAAATACTATGATATATCCTGCAGATTCGTACAATTGAGCAGGATGTCTTGCAAAATCCTCTCCCAACTTTACGAATACAACTCCGAAGTCACTGTTAGTGGGTTTCCCGATTATTTCAGAATTCAT
Organism: uncultured Flavobacteriaceae bacterium; assembly: GCA_964572365.1. Taxonomy (GTDB): domain Bacteria; phylum Bacteroidota; class Bacteroidia; order Flavobacteriales; family Flavobacteriaceae; genus Salinimicrobium. Next base: position 1,543 of record CAZNFK010000088.1, read on the forward strand.
GAAATTTCCGATCCTTACAAAGATCCCTCCGCAGGCCACCGGTATTACGATCCTGTCAAGGATCCATAAAACTGGTTTATGAAGTACATTTCTGCAATAGAGATACATGGCAGTGATTACACCTATCGCGGCACCATGACTTGCGAGTCCGCGGAAACCGGTGAATTCGAATTCAGGTTCAAATCTTACCGGCAAAAAGATCTCTAAAAGGTGGTCCTGAAAATAATCCCAGTCATAAAAGATCACGTGGCCCAGCCTGGCCCCGATAAGGGTAGCCAGTACCGTATAAATGAAAAGGGAATCCAGCTTCTCCAGGGACACCCCTTCGCGTTCATAGATGCTTTTCATCAGGTACCACCCAATGGTAAAAGCCACTACAAACATTAAACTGTAATAATGAAGTGTGAAAAATCCCAGGTCAAATCCTTCGGAGGGATTCCAGTAGATCGCATTGAAGAACATGTAATTGATTTAAGGTTGGTTGGTAAATATACGTATTTGCAGGATTTTCGGACTTACTTTTTCTTCTGAAGTTTTTTAGGAACAGGGTCATATCCAGAACCTCCCCAGGGATTACAGCTGGCAATTCTTTTTATGGCCAGCCAACCACCTTTGAAAGCACCGTGTTTCTTCAAAGCTTCAAGAGTGTACTGCGAACAGGTGGGAGTGTAGCGACAGGTGGCCGGAGTGAGAGGGGAGATGAAATTCTGGTAGAACTTCACCATCCCGATCAATGGATATGAAAGCCATTTTTTTGCCGACATGTCGCTTGTCTTAATTTAAGGAGAAGCTGGTGCCTTCCTTGCCGTCCTTCAGCTGTATTCCCAGTTCCAGGAGTTCATCACGAATCTTGTCACTGGTGGCAAAATCTTTATTGGCACGTGCCTCAGCCCTTAGTTTGATCAAAAGTTCTACGGTTCCTGATAATTTCGTTCCCGTATCATTATCTGCCGCCCCTGCGGTATCTACCAATCCTAACACGTCAAAAACGAAGTCATGGAAGGTCCTTTTTAGCTCCTCAAGATCGGAGGTGGTTATCCCTGCCTTACCTTCATTGATCACGTTTATCTGTTTCACTGCTTCGAACAGCTGTGCAATAAGAATGGGACTGTTAAAGTCATCATTCATGGCATCGTAGCATTTCTGCTTCCAGGCTGCTACATCAAAAGATGAACTTTCAGAAGTCTTTAGTTCATCCAACAGGTGGTAGGCGTCCATAAGCCTGTTGAAACCTTTCTCGCTGGCAAGCAGTGCTTCATTTGAGAAGTCAAGAATGCTTCTATAATGCGCCTGCAGCATAAAGAATCTGGCAACTGTTGGGGCAAAGCCTTTCTCAAGATTTGGATTATCTCCAGTAAAGATCTCGTTGGGTAGAATATTATTCCCGGTGCTTTTTGCCATTTTTTTCCCGTTAAGGGTAAGCATGTTGGCATGCATCCAGTAATGCACAGGATTCTTCCCGGTTGCGGCTTCTCCCTGTGCGATCTCGCATTCGTGATGCGGAAACTTAAGATCCATTCCTCCCCCGTGAATATCAAATTCTTCCCCAAGGTATTTGGAGCTCATCACAGTACATTCAAGGTGCCAGCCGGGGAAGCCATCGCTCCAGGGGGAAGGCCATCGCATAATATGTTGTGGTTCGGCTTTTTTCCAAAGCGCGAAATCCTGCGGATTTTTCTTGTCGCTTTGGGCTGCCAGTTCCCGGGTGTTGGGGATCATGTCCTCCAGCTTTCTTCCGCTTAACTTTCCGTATTCGTGGGATTCATTGAACTTGAGAACATCAAAGTATACAGAACCGTTTTCAACATAGGCGAAACCTTTGTTAATGATCTCTTTGATGATCTCTATCTGCTCTACGATATGGCCTGTCGCAGTGGGTTCGATGCTGGGAGGCAGGTTGTTGAATTTCTGCAGGATGTTATGAAAATCTACAGTGTACTTCTGAACCACCTCCATAGGCTCGATCTGCTCAAGACGAGCTTTTTTCGCGATCCTGTCTTCCCCCGAATCGGCATCATTTTCGAGGTGACCGGCATCGGTAATATTTCTAACATAGCGAACTTTATAACCGAGATGTTTCAGGTAACGAAAGACCAGGTCAAAAGAAATGAAAGTTCGGCAGTTTCCCAGGTGTACATTGCTGTATACTGTTGGACCGCAAACGTACATTCCTATGTTGCCTTCATTAATGGGTTTAAAGACTTCTTTTTCTCCCGAAATTGAATTGTAGATCTTTAGTTCCTGCTCGTTATAAAGTGCCATATATGCTTTTTGATATGAATTAAAAGTCAGTTTCCAGGTTAATGTAATCCAGAAAGTCTCTTCTTGCTTCAGGATCTTTAAACCGTCCGCCGTATTCGCTCGTAACCGTGCTGCTGGCCACATCTCGAATTCCACGACTATTAACACACAGGTGTTTTGCGTCAATTACACAGGCTACATCTTCTGTTCCCAGCACTTCCTGAAGTTCTTTCACGATCTGCATGGTTAGCCTTTCCTGTACCTGAGGTCTTTTAGCATAAAAATCAACGATCCTGTTCATTTTTGAAAGTCCAACTACAGTTCCGTTTGAAATATACCCCACATGTGCTTTTCCTACAATAGGAAGCAGGTGGTGCTCACAGGTAGAATACAGGGTGATGTCTTTTTCCACAAGCATTTCCCCGTACTTGTACTTGTTTTGAAAAGTAGAAGCTTTTGGTTTGTACTTGGGGTTCAATCCTCCAAAGATCTCGTTTACAAACATTTTTGCCACTCTTTTTGGAGTGCCTTTAAGGCTGTCATCATTCAGGTCAAGACCCAGGGTATCCATGATGTTCTTAACATTCTCCTGGATGATCTCCACCTTTTCTGCATCGGTTTTATCAAAGGCGTCCTTTCGCATAGGTGTGTCTGTATTAGGACTCACAAATGCGTCGCCCATTTCATCGATGGCCTCGTCTATATTATTTTTTTTCATACTCATTATTAATCAGCAGTCAACGGACTTTTTGTTTAGGCTTGCAAAGATACATATTCTGATGCTTTTTTTTTAACTGCCGGCATCAGAGGTTTTGCAGATTTATTTAATATTAATTATAAAAAAAGAGCAGCTGATAAAGCCGCTCTCTGAAATAGTTTTTTTCCTTTTAAATTCCGAAGCTTAGAGAAAGGATAAAGTTATCATTCTTTCTGTTGATCCCCGCCCTGTCTGTAAGACCGGTTTCAAATAACCTCGGGTTCCTGTCCTGTTCGTAAGTTTCATAAGCCACATCGATCTTGATGTTTCCGAAGTTATATCCCAATCCAAATGAATATCCTTGCAGGTCATCAATCGTGTTTTCATCGGAATAAGGGCTTTCCTCAAACCGGTAACCTCCTCTAAGGCTCCAGCCTTCTATGCGGTACTCCCCTCCAAGTTTATAGGTTGAAGCGCCTTTTAGTTCCGATTCCATCAGGTCATTTTGAAATGCAAAATCAGGGTCTCCCTTGGGTTTGAATTTCGTGCTGGAATGATCTTTATACGAATAATCAAAACTAAGCAAGGCCTGGTCTCCAAACAAATAAGCTAAACTTCCGGTGTATTTCGCGGGAGTTTGCAGCTTATAATCGGGATACACATTGATCACATTAGGCTCTACAACGGCATTGCCAAATTCATTGCTGTTGGTTTCCAAGTATTGGGTGGTTTCTTCTGAAATATCATACCAGGTAGGAGTTTCATAGGCAAATCCTGCTCGTAGATTTTCCCCGATCCTGGTAAGGGCTCCTAACTGAAGGCTGAATCCGCTTCCCAGGGTGCTTAACCTGTCTTCGAAATAGATGGTATTAATGTCACTTTCTGGATTATTGTTGTTCTCGTAAAAACCTACCACCCTGTCATAATTGATGAAATGGGTATTCAGGCTTATACCCATAAATAGGAATTCCTGGTACTGGGTCGCAAAGTTGAATGAAAATTTCCCGTTGAGACCGGTCGCGGCATAAGAATATTCCTGATCATAGGAATACTCCTGATCAGAAGTGGGTTCTACAGCAGAGGAGTAGCTGGTGTTGCTAAAATCTTCGGGATCATCGGCATTTATAATGAATGCTTGGTATCCCAGCATGGCTTGCTGGGCTCCAAATCCCTCATTTTCTCCCAAATAGGAATAAAGGTCAGAAACAGATTCTCCTTCACGAGGAACCAAAAGATCTAAAGGCACTCCCTGGGCATATCCTAAAAAGTATCTGTCAATGGACCGGGAATTTGTTCCGGCTGCAAGAAAATCATCCTCGAAATTTGCGGTTTTGGAATAGTTAAAGGCTAATGTAAATTTCTTCCAGTCGCTGCTTTCATCGGTATTATTGAAAACCATTGCCAGGCCTCCCTGTCCCAGATCAAAATCTGAGTTTGAGTTTCTAGTAATGCCATTCAAAAAAGTAACTTCATTATCGGCATTTTCGATATCTAAAGTAAGGCTGACGGTACTGTTGAGAAAAACAGCAGAACCTGCCGGGTTAACATCCAGGGAGGAGAGATCGCCTCCCAAAGCGCCGAAGGCACCACTCATCGCTCGATATCTCGCAGTCCCGTAAAGGTCGGAACCGGAATACCTTACTGCATCTGATATGGTTTGAGCCTTCATAGTCATTGAGAAAATGGCTATGAAGGCAAAAAGTATCTTTTTCATGTGCAAAATGGTTTAGACTGAATTAATTTCCGCGTCCACGGCTAGATCTACTGGTTGTTCCCGAAGATCTTGAGCTGGAAGAGGAGCGTACGGCATTATTATTTCCCGAAGATCTTGAACTTGAGGATCGCACTGCGCGATTGTTCCCTGAAGAAGATCTTGTAGACCTCACCCTGGTTGAGGAATCATTACTTCGGGTTCTCGTGCTTCTCACTGCTCTTACCGAATTGTCTGAAGACCTGCTTGTCCTGTAGGTTCGGTTTGGAGTAGAGGAAGATCTCACGCGGGTTGATCTGGTTTGATAGGTCCTCCTGTCGGAGTTACTGCGAACAGCTCTCACATTGCGTGGGTTATCATACCTCTGTACCCGAGTAGCACGCGTATCGTAATTGGTACGGTTGTAACTGTCGTAATCCCGGTAGGAATTTCGTCTTGAAGTGTTGTATGCAACGCTCCTATGGTTATAATAGGGATAGTAATGGTTTCTATAGTATGGGTAATGTCCTCTCCAGTAGGGAGAATACGGAGAATAATATGGATAATATCCATATCCCCAACTGCTCCATCCAAAACCAAAGCCTATGCTCCAGCCGCTGTGATAGCCGTATGGATATCCATATCTGTAACTATAGTAGGGATATCCCCAAAATGGATCATAGAACCCGGCGTAGTAGGGGTAGTAGTATGGTCTGTAAAAAGGATCGTTGTAAATATTGATAGAGATCTCATCAGGATCAGACCCCCATGCGGCCTGGCCTACCTGGTAGTCCAAACCTTCTTGCATATTGTCTTCTCCATAGGCGCCGGAGCTATATCCTTCAATATCGGTAAAAATGGCTCCTTCTTCAGGAACATCGGCAAATTGGTCTGCTTTTTCAGCAAACAATTGTTGGTAGTATAAAGCGTTTTCGTAAGACTCCTCGTATTCATTAGCAGTATAGGCCTCGTTTTGATCTGAGGAATATATCCCGTCATTGTCGTACCCGGCATACTGGTAAGAACTACAGGAAGCTAATAATAAAAGAGCACTGAATCCGAAAAAAAGAGCTTTTACACTAAAAAGCTTGTAATATCGTTTCATGGCTTCTATTTTATTATTGAACAAAGTATAAAAATAGTTAGTTTTGCGCTAACATTAATGTAATTAACAGGGTGCAAGATTTGTGCCAAAATAAAGGAGATGGCAAAGAACTTAACAACGCGAAAGGACGATTATTCCAAGTGGTACAACGAGCTGGTAGTCAAAGCAAACCTTGCTGAAAATTCGGCTGTACGAGGCTGTATGGTGATCAAACCATACGGTTATGCGATCTGGGAAAAAATGCAGGCGCAACTGGACAAAATGTTCAAGGAAACAGGGCATGAAAATGCTTATTTTCCATTGTTTGTTCCTAAAAGTCTTTTTGAAGCTGAAGAAAAGAATGCGGAAGGATTTGCCAAAGAATGTGCGATCGTCACCCACTACAGGTTAAAAACAGATCCCGAGAACAAGGGAAAATTAATAGTAGACCCTGAAGCGAAATTGGAAGAAGAACTGGTGGTAAGGCCAACTTCTGAAGCCATTATCTGGAATACTTACAAGGGGTGGATCCAGTCATACCGTGATCTTCCCATTCTTGTCAATCAATGGGCCAACGTGGTGCGCTGGGAAATGAGAACCCGGTTATTTCTTCGTACTGCGGAATTTTTGTGGCAGGAGGGGCATACCGCTCATGCTACCAAAGCTGAAGCTCTCGCCGAAACCGAACAAATGAATAACATTTATGCTGAATTCGCCGAGAAATTCATGGCGATGCCGGTTGTAAAAGGAAGAAAGACCGAAACAGAGCGTTTCGCAGGGGCCGAGGACACCTATTGTATTGAGGCCCTGATGCAGGATGGAAAAGCTTTGCAGGCGGGTACTTCCCACTTTTTAGGGCAAAACTTTGCAAAGGCATTTGACGTGAAATTCGCCTCTAAGGAAGGATCCCTGGAGTATGTATGGGCTACCTCCTGGGGAGTCTCCACACGCTTGATGGGTGCTTTGATCATGACTCACAGCGATGATAAAGGCCTGGTACTGCCGCCAAATCTTGCACCTATTCAGGTAGTGATCGTGCCGATCTATAAAGGAGAGGAGCAACTGGAACAGATATCTGAAGTGGCCAATAAAATGGCTGCCGACCTTCGGGCGCAGGGAATTTCGGTAAAATATGATAACCGCGATACCCAAAAGCCGGGTTGGAAGTTTGCCCAGTATGAATTACAGGGAGTGCCTGTAAGGATCGCAATTGGGCCTAAGGACCTGGAGAAAGGTACTGTTGAGTTGGCGAGGAGAGATACTCTGAAAAAGGAATTTTTGCCTCAGGCTGAAGTAGTGGAGAAGGTGAAAGGCTTAATGGTGGAAATTCAGGAGAACCTTTATAAAAGGGCAAATGATTTCCGAAGTGAGCATACCACAGCAGTCGATGATTTTGAGGAATTCAAAAAAGTACTGAAAGAAAAAGGAGGTTTTATTTCTGCACATTGGGATGGAACGGCAGAGACCGAAGAGAGGATCAAGGAGCTTACCAAAGCTACTATTCGATTGATTCCCTTTGGAGAAGCAAAAGAGGAAGGAAAATGCGTGCTAACGGGAAAACCATCCTCTCAGAGGGTACTGTTTGCTAAGGCTTATTAAAATTTCAAAAAAAATTGGCCAAGATTTGCGGCATTGAAAAATAGTTGTATTTTTGCATCCGCAATTAAGAAATAATTGGTCCGTTCGTCTAGGGGTTAGGACGCCAGGTTTTCATCCTGGTAACA
>CAZNFK010000089.1:0-8785 GCA_964572365.1 uncultured Flavobacteriaceae bacterium
TTCCTGAACTTCCGGAAGAGTAGGAGAGCATGGCTATTTTTGGCTCAATTCCAAAGGCTTTGCTGCTTTCTGCTGAAGAGATACAGATCTCTGCAAGTTCTTCGGCAGTTGGATTGGGATTGATCGCGCAGTCCCCGAATACCGAAACCCTGTCTTCCAGACACATGAAAAAGACCGAAGAAACCACAGAAACTCCCGGCTTGGTCTTTATGAACTGCAACGCCGGACGAATAGTATGCTGGGTGGTGTGAGCCGCTCCCGAGACCATTCCGTCTGCATGGCCCTTATGGATCATCATGGTTCCAAAATAGGAGACGTCGCTCATAAGGTCGCGGGCAATGTCCATATTGATATTCTTGTGCTTACGCAGTTCGTAGAAAGTCTGTACGTAATCATCAAAATATTCTGAAGTAGTAGGATTGATGATCCTTAATTTACTGAAATCCATTGGAAGAGCGAGCTTCTGGATCTTTTTTCTGATCAATTCCTCGTCTCCAAGGATGGTAAGATCTACCAGGTCCATATCGAGCAAACGCGAAGCAGCTATTAAAATCCGGTCATCTGTACCTTCGGGCAGGACGATGTGCTTCTTTTGCTGTTGCGCCCTTTTAATAAGACTGTATTGGAACATTCGCGGGGTAATTCCACGTGGCTGGAAGTTGACGAACCTTTCAATTAATGGATCTATTGATATGTATTTTTCAAAGGTGCTTACAGAGGTTTCTATTTTTTGGGTGCTGTCTGCATAGATATTTGACTTGATAGCCCCCACCCGGTTGGTAACATTAAAGGTTCCGTCTTCAACAGAAATTATAGGGACGATCTGCGAAAGTCCTTCAATAAGTTTAATGATCGAATCTTCCGGAATAAGTCCCCCCGTGAGGATAATTCCCGAGATCCTCGGGTAATTTGTGGAGATATTGGCCTGCAGGGCACCTAAAATGATATCGGCCCTGTCTCCCGGAGTGATCACCAGGCTTTCGTTCTTGAGATGCTTCAGGTAGTTGCGAAGTTGCATCGCTCCAACATTAAAGCTACCAGACTGGTTGTCCAGGAATTCCTCTCCGAAAAGGATCTTTCCGTCAAGGGCTTCAGTAATTTCTTTAAGAGTCGGATTTCCAAGGGTGTCGATAAGGGGAATGGCAAAAACAGCAACATCATCGGGAAGGAATTCCCGCATCCCGTCGGTAGCGATCGGTAAATTAGGCAGCTCGATCTTATTGCTCACCATAGCCAGTACCCTTACATCTCTTCGAATAAAGGTTTGATAGGCCATCTGCAGGCTTCCCATTAGGGCTTCTTTGGTTTTTCCCTGTCCGCTTGCGATGATTATCACCGGTAAACCAAGGTTTTTGGCGATAAGTACATTTTCGTCAAACTCGAAGACGCTTCCCTCGCCGGAAAAATCACTTCCTTCAACCAGAACAAAATCGAAATTATCTTCCAGCTTTTTGTACTTTCTGATGATGGTATCCAGGATCTCCCCAGATTTCCCTTCATTCTTTTTTTGAATGACCTCACTGCGGGTATAAGCGAAGGAATCTTCATACTGAAGCTTGAGATCAAAATATTTTAGAACCGTGTCGATATGATTGTCTCTTTTTCCCGGTTTCGGATCCCCTATAATGGGCCTGAAGTAACCTACTTTAACCGTTTTTCCCAGCAATGCCCGCATAAGGCCAAGGGAGATGAGAGATTTTCCGCTGTGCGGCTCCAAAGTCGCAATATATAGTCCTTTGTTCATAGTTTTTGAATTCTTGAACAAAAGTAAAGCTATTTGAAAAGTTAGGCAGGCCCGGCCGGGTTAAAAAGTGATAAAATCTGATAAAGATCAGAATGCCGAAGAAGCGAAAACCATTTCGTAAAAGTGCCGCTGAAAAATCTTTTTTACTCTGTCTGCGTGGCAAATTCAGGGTTTTTAGAGGAGTTTTCTTTTTTTACCGCTTTTTTTGGTTTAAGCGGTTTAGGGGTAATTCCTTTTAAGTAGAAGAAACCTATCACTCCTGCAATGATCGAAGCCAGTAATATTCCAATTTTAGCCTGGGTCATAAAAAGTTCATTTTCAAAAGCCAGCTCGGTAATGAAAAGGGACATGGTAAAACCAATGGCTCCCAGAAAACCGATTCCGTAGATATGTTTCCACCTCACCTCGGTGGGAAGGGAAGAGATCCCCAGCCAGATCATTAACCTGGTGAACAGGACGATTCCGAGGAATTTACCAACAATTAATCCCAGAACAACGCCTATGGTTACAGGATTAACAACGGCAGCGAAAGAATGTGTGTCAATAGTTACCCCCGCATTGGCAAAGGCGAATAAGGGAAGAACCACAAAACTCACGAACGGGTACAGCGCGTGCTCCAGTCGTTGCAATGGGGGAGTGGCATCCTGGGCCAGGTAAGTGAATTTCTCGATACTGGAAATTACATCTTCCTCTGTCTCTTCTTCTTCCTCTTTTTTTGATTTGATGTACTTTTTGTTCACTTCATGTGTGAGCCACCTTACTTTTCGAAGAAAAACAGGAGTATTTATCTTTTTGGAATTGGGTATGGTAAAGGCCACCAAAACTGCAGCAATGGTTGCATGTACTCCCGAAAGCATTATGGCCATCCACAATCCGCCAATCCCCATTATAGCATAGAACCAGGTGCTTCGTATTCCCATTTGGTTGGCCGTCATTAGGATCAGCAAAAAGAAACCTGCCAAAATAAGACTTTCTACAGAGAGATCGGCTGTATAGAAGAATGCGATCACCAGGACTGCTCCCAGGTCATCTACAATAGCAATAGCTGTCAAAAAAACCTTGAGAGATAGAGGCACTCTTTTACCCAGTAGGAAAAGAATTCCGAGGGCAAAGGCGATGTCGGTCGCCATAGGAATTCCCCATCCGGAAATGGACTCTTCTCCCGAATTAAAGAAAAAATAAATGAGAGCGGGAAAGATCATTCCTCCCATGGCCGCGGCTATCGGCAAAACAGCCCCCCGAACACTGGCCAGGTGACCATGTATGATCTCTCTTTTTAATTCGAGACCCACCATGAAAAAGAAGATGGACATGAGCCCGTCATTGATCCAGTGTAAGAGACTTTTTTCCAGTACCATATCATTCACACCTATATGCAGATGTTGCTGCCAAAATTCATGATAGAGTGAACTCCAGGGAGAATTTGCAAATATTACTGCCATGATCGCCGAAAAGATAAGCAGTAGACCAACAGAGGTTTGTTTTTCAATAAAGTTTTTAATGGGTAATAACAGATAAACATCCAGACTAGACTTTCTCATATTATAGGAGGGTTAAAACTTTATTGAAATATTTTTCGGAAATTATATATTATAAGACAACAATTTAGCCGTCAGATTGAAAAGAAAATATGATAACCGTCAGCTAGGCAATATTTTACTGTTTTTAAGATTTCCGGGATGAAAGATTACTTTTCTTCAGAATCAGATAAATATGCTTTATACAGGCCGAATTACCCTAAGGAGGTTTTCCTTTTAATTGAAAACCTGCTAAAAGAGAAGACCCGGGCCTGGGATTGCGCCACAGGGAACGGGCAGGTGGCGACATGCCTATCTCAATTTTTGGAGGAGGTGGAAGCCACAGATATTAGTAGGCAGCAAATTGAAAATGCGATACTAAAACCCAATATCAAGTATTCACTACAACCTGCTGAAAATACCAATTTTCCCGATGAGTTTTTTGACCTGGTTACGGTAGCCCAGGCCATTCACTGGTTCGACATACCAAAGTTTTACCAGGAGGTGAGGCGGGTATTAAAACCCGGAGGTGTCATTGCTGTTTTGGGTTACGGTCTTTTCCGAAGTAATATGGAGACCAACAAGATCATCGATAACTTTTATCACGATATTATTGGACCTTATTGGGATGAGGAACGAAAATACCTTGAGGAGGAATACAAGACTATTCCATTTCCATTTGATGAAATTCATGCCCCTGAGTTCCAGACCAGGGTTGAATGGAGTTATGAACGCTTAATCGGATACCTTAGAACCTGGTCTGCTGTCAAACATTTCAAAAGAGAGAGAGGAGAGGATCCCGTTGCTTTGATAGAAAATGATCTTACCAATAGTTTTGGATGGAAGGGGAAGGTGGAGTTTCCCATCCTGTTGCGGGTTGGGAAGTTAAAAAGAGAAGAGGCGTTTAAGGAGTGAACCTCAAACGCCTCAAAGTGTAGGGTATATTGAGTATTTTAAGAGAAACCAGCCCTACCTCTCTTTTCTCTTCCGGAAATTACTCAGGTTCAGGATCTTGATGGTCAGGTCTTCGCAACATGTATTTTTCTTCAATTACGCTGTCTGTTTTTTTATCGTAACGCAATGTCCTGAAGTTTCCCAGAGAATCAAACCTTCCGAAGGAAACATCTTCATTGATGGTGGAGGTCATTATGTAGAGACCATCATCTGTAGTCCTTCGCAGATCTCCGAAATCCACCTCTTTTTCATCCTGCAGCTTCCTGATATGTATTCGTCCGGCTTCGGGTGAAAAGGTAAATTCCTGTTTATCGAGAATATAGCCGGCGGGTTCCCGCAGCTTGAAATGTGGAAGTCCTTTTTGGTTGAGAGAATCGGCTTCAGATTTTACTTCAGTAACCTGCGCAAACCCTGAGGTAAAAAATAATACAGAGAGTAAGAATATAATGAGTTTCATAAGTTTCTAATTTTTAAAGGATTATAAAAATACTTTTAAGTAGTGTTAACTCCTGATAAAGCTTCGTTACAGTTTTCCTAAAGATGAATTGAGGGTATTAAAATCTGTCCCTCTCAATAAGAGGTATGGCCTGTCTTTTTTCTCGATACTTATACTTATCTTTGCAGCCGCAAAAAACAGCAGCAAATCGTTATTTATGAAAGCCGGAATTGTAGGATTACCCAACGTAGGAAAATCAACCTTATTCAATTGTTTGTCTAATGCCAAGGCGCAGAGTGCCAATTTTCCTTTCTGTACCATTGAACCCAATATCGGGGTGGTCAATGTGCCGGACAGGAGACTGGAAAAGCTGGAGAGCCTGGTGCATCCTGAACGTGTGCTGCCTGCAACTGTGGAGATCGTTGATATCGCCGGCCTTGTAAAAGGCGCCAGTAAAGGAGAGGGTCTTGGAAACCAATTTTTGGGAAACATCAGGGAGACAGATGCGATTCTGCATGTTTTGCGTTGTTTTCAAAATGATAATATAGTGCATGTTGATGGATCTATCGATCCTGTAAGGGATAAGGAAACCATCGACATGGAGCTGCAGCTGAAAGATCTTGAAACTGCCGAAAAGAAGCTGGAGAAGGTGAAACGTGCTGCCAAAACTGGAAATAAAGAGGCTCAAAAAGAAGAGGCTGCCCTGCTGAAAGTGAAAAATGGCCTGGAAGCCGGAGTTTCTGTTCGTGCAATTGATCTTACAGATTCTGAAAGGGAAGAATTCATCAAACCTCTACAATTTATTACCGATAAACCGGTGATGTATGTGTGTAACGTGAACGAAGAAGATGCTGTCTCGGGAAATGAGTATGTGGAAAAGGTAAAACAAGCCGTAGAAGGAGAGGGAGCAGAGGTGCTGGTGCTTGCCGTGGGAACAGAGGCTGACATTACTGAACTGGAGGATTACGAGGAACGTCAAATGTTCCTTCAGGATATCGGCCTTGATGAACCGGGATCTGCCAAACTCATTCGCGGAGCTTATAAACTACTGAATCTTCAAACCTACTTCACGGCAGGTGTCAAGGAGGTGCGTGCCTGGACCATTCCTGTTGGCGCAACGGCTCCACAGGCAGCCGGAGTGATTCATACAGACTTTGAAAAAGGTTTTATCAGGGCCGAAGTGATCGCGTACGACGATTATGTGTCTTATGGTAGTGAGGCCAAAGTGAAAGAAGCCGGCAAAATGAGAGTGGAAGGAAAAGAATATATTGTGAAAGACGGGGATGTGATGCACTTCAGGTTTAACGTATAATCCATCTTCGGAAAAGTTCAATTTTTCTTTCCTGTTTCTCCTCAAAAAAGCTACTTCGGAAACCTCTTTTTGAAGCGCGAAACTATTCCGCAGAAATACTGAAGGGCAATTCTTACATGCTCTAAATGAAGCGGTCTGACATTTTTGTGAAACATTTGTTAATTATTTTGTGAGCCGAAGGTTTCAACTTTTTGTGGGAAACCTTATATTAGCCACATAACGCAGGAAGAACCTATGAGCGAAGAAACAAAATATACCGAGGACAACATACGGTCACTCGACTGGAAGGAGCATATAAGAATGCGTCCCGGAATGTATATTGGGAAACTTGGTGACGGCTCCAGCGCCGATGACGGGATCTACATTCTGTTAAAGGAGGTCATCGATAACTGTATCGATGAATTTGTGATGGGGGCAGGGAAGACCATTGAGATCTCTGTTCAAAATCAAAAAGTGATCGTTCGGGATTACGGCCGCGGAATTCCATTGGGAAAAGTGGTTGATGTGGTCTCAAAAATGAATACCGGGGGAAAATATGATACCCGGGCCTTTAAAAAATCAGTAGGTCTAAACGGGGTTGGTACAAAAGCCGTTAATGCCCTGTCTTCAAGCTTCAGGGTGGAATCAACCCGGGACGGAAAATCCAAGTCGGCTGAATTCGAACAGGGAAACCTGGTAAATGAGGAAGAACTTACAGAAACCTCCAGAAGACGGGGTACAAAGGTGACCTTTACCCCCGATGAGCTGATCTTTAAGCACTACAAATTCCGATCTGAGTATATCGAAAAAATGCTGAAGAACTATGTCTACCTCAATCCGGGGCTAACCATAGTATTCAACGGTGAAAAATTCTATTCAGAGAATGGTCTGGCCGATCTTTTGGCCGACAGCATAATTGAAGATGATCGCTTGTATCCTATTATCCATCTTCGTGGAAACGATATCGAAGTAGCGATTACTCACAGCAAGTCTCAATATAGCGAGGAGTACCATTCTTTCGTGAACGGGCAAAATACCTCACAGGGAGGAACGCATCAGTCTGCCTTTAGGGAAGCTTTAGTGAAAACCATCAGAGAATTCTACGGAAAGAATTTTGAAGCCAGTGATGTTCGTAAATCTGTGGTCTCTGCAATTAGTATAAAAGTAATGGAGCCCGTTTTCGAAAGTCAGACGAAAACCAAACTGGGTTCTACAGATATGGGGGGCGACCTGCCTACGGTACGTACTTATATCAATGATTTTCTAAAAACGCATTTAGACAATTACCTGCATAAGAATCCTGAGACAGCCGAATTGCTGCAACGCAAGATCCTGCAGGCCGAAAGGGAGCGAAAGGAGCTTTCGGGAATTAGGAAACTGGCTAAAGACCGGGCTAAAAAAGCAAGTCTGCACAATAAGAAATTGAGGGACTGCCGTATTCACCTGGGAGACAGTAAAAAGGAAAGATACCTGGAAAGTACCCTTTTTATTACCGAGGGGGATTCTGCGAGTGGTTCCATTACCAAGTCACGCGATGTGAACACCCAGGCGGTATTCAGTTTGAGAGGTAAGCCATTGAATTCCTACGGAATGTCCAAAAAGATCGTTTACGAGAATGAGGAATTCAACCTGCTACAAGCTGCGTTGAATATTGAAGAGTCTATGGAAGACCTTCGGTATAATAATATCGTGATCGCGACCGATGCCGACGTGGACGGAATGCACATCAGGTTGTTGCTCATCACCTTCTTTTTGCAGTTCTTTCCGGAGTTAATAAAGGAGAATCATTTATACATCCTGCAGACACCTTTGTTCAGGGTGCGTAATAAAAAAGAAACGATCTACTGCTATAGTGAATATGAAAGACAACAGGCGGTGGCCAAACTTTCAGGAAAACCGGAGATCACCCGATTTAAAGGGTTAGGGGAAATTTCTCCCGACGAATTCAAACATTTCATTGGAGATGATATTCGGCTGGATCCTGTTATGTTGGATAAGGATATGTCAATTGAAGAGTTGTTGAATTTTTATATGGGAAAAAACACTCCCGACAGGCAGGAATTCATTATTGATAACCTGAAAGTAGAACTCGACCTGATCGAAGAGTAGGATGAAGTTCAAAAATAAAAAGGAGACAAAGATTGTCCCTTCAATTTATATAATTGTGGTAGCGGTGTTTATCACCAATACTTTCGCTTCTATAGAATTGAAGCACGATGATGTGCCTTTCAATTACAGCAGTCTTATTCCCAGTGCAGTTGCTCTTTTGATAGGGATCTATTTTTTTATTGTGGGAAGGGCTTTTGAATTTGATAGTGATGGGGAAGCCCTGATCTTTAAAAGCAGCGGACTGCTTATTTCAAATTTTATGCAGTATCGTGATCAAAGGACCGAGGTACCCAAAGCTAAATTGCAAGGGTATAAGGTAGAAAATTATTTTTTCTACAAAAGGTTGCATATTTTCATCAATTCAAGGAACAAAAAAGGATTTCGTCATTATAAATACAATATCACTTTATTGACCGGAAATAAGACCCGGGCCCTAAAATTATCATTGGATAAAGTGATAGAGAAAAATAAAGCAAAGGCTTAAATGGAGAACGAAAATCAGAACGATCCTCAAGAGGAGCAATTTGAGCAAAACCAGGAGGTACAAGGTGAGGGCCAGGAGGTTCTTACCCGGGTCACCGGTATGTATAAGGACTGGTTTTTAGATTACGCGTCTTATGTGATTTTGGAAAGGGCAGTTCCGGCCATTGAAGACGGTTTCAAACCGGTACAGCGCCGCATCATGCATTCCATGAAAGACCTGGATGATGGACGGTACAATAAAGTAGCTAATA
>CAZNFK010000090.1:0-8776 GCA_964572365.1 uncultured Flavobacteriaceae bacterium
AATTCACTCTTTATCGTCAGCTTTTTCTCATCTGCAGCTTCTACTCTACCCACAATTTTCGCATCAACATTAAAAGATTCTGAAATAGCGATAAGATCTTCTGCGATAGATTCGTCCACATAAAGCTCCATTCTGTGCCCCATGTTGAACACCTGGTACATTTCCTTCCAGTCGGTTCCGCTTTCCTCCTGAATGAGCTTAAACAATGGCGGTACTTCAAACATATTATCCTTTACCACATGCACATTGTTTACAAAATGCAGCACTTTTGTCTGTGCACCCCCGCTGCAATGAACCATTCCAAAAATGTCTTTATTGGAATACTTTTCCAGGATCTTTTTGATCACCGGCGCATAGGTACGGGTTGGCGATAGCACCAGTTTGCCAGCATCAAGCGGACTTCCCTCTACTTTGTCTGTAAGATTCTTTGAACCTCCATAGATAAGTTCATTGGGGATGGAAGGATCAAAACTTTCGGGGTATTTCACCGCCAGGTAATTACTGAACACGTCGTGTCTCGCAGAGGTCAATCCGTTACTACCCATCCCGCCGTTGTACTCCTTCTCATAGGTAGCCTGCCCGAAGGAAGAAAGACCCACTATCACATTTCCGGGTTTGATATTGGCATTATCGATCACCTCGCTGCGTTTCATACGTGCGGTAACCGTGGAATCTACGATTATTGTCCGAACAAGATCACCTACATCGGCGGTTTCTCCGCCTGTGGAGTGGATATTAATTCCGAAGCTCTTAAGATCTTCAAGAAGCTCCTCGGTACCGTTAATGATGGCAGAGATGACCTCTCCCGGCACAAGGTTTTTATTCCTTCCAATCGTGGACGAAAGCATGATATTATCTACAGCTCCAACACACAAAAGATCGTCAATGTTCATGATCAAGGCATCCTGAGCGATCCCTTTCCAGACAGAAACGTCTCCGGTCTCTTTCCAGTAGAGGTAAGCCAGCGAAGATTTGGTACCGGCGCCATCTGCATGCATGATAAGGCAGTGATCTTCATCGCCCGTAAGGTGGTCTGGGACGATCTTACAAAATGCCTTCGGAAAAAGGCCTTTATCCACATTCTTTATGGCATTGTGCACGTCTTCTTTTCCTGCCGATACTCCTCTCCCGGCATATCTCTTACTTATTTCCTTGCTCATGGTTGTGTGTTTGTGGCCCAAAGATAATCAGTTTTCCACTTTTGGCCGTTCCCTTCAGAATTAAAAAAGCCACATCTGTGGATGTGGCTTTCTGTGTGGTGTTTATAACTACCTTGTGAAAAGCAGTTCACGGTATTTGGTAAGCGGCCAAATCTCATCATCGATCAACAGCTCCAGCTTATCACAGTGGTATCTTATTGTTTCAAAATAAGGTTTCACTTTGTTGCAGTATGCAAAAGCTTTTTCTTCGGCATCTTCCAGTTTGTTCGCCTTTTTACGAGCCTCGATCATTTCGGTGATCTCGGAATTGATGGTTTCTATATGGGCAGATATTTCCTTAATGATCTCCACCTGTTCTTTGGAGTGTTTCTTAAAATCAGCTTCAAAGATCTCCTTCAACCCCCTCACATTTTTGATAAGAATGTTCTGGTAGCGAATGGCGGTTGGAATCACGTGATTACGGGCGATATCGCCAAGAATACGGCTTTCTATCTGAATGCGCATTATATACTCCTCAAGCTCGATCTCATGCCGGGCTTCGACCTCAACACGGTTCATCACATTAAGATCTTCAAAAAGCTTAATGTTATCTTCGGTTATCATGGCTTTCAACGCCTCTGGGGTATTGCGGTTGTTACTTAAACCTCTTTTTTCGGCCTCTTTCTCCCATTCTTCTGAATACCCATCACCTTCAAAGCGAATATTTTTTGAATCTTTGATGTACTCCCTCAACACATTGAAGATGGCATCATCTTTCTTCATTTTCTTGCCTTTGGTAAGACTGTCAACTTCTTTTTTGAATTCCTTCAGCTGCTTGGCGACGATAGTATTCAACACGGTCATTGGCTGCGCACAGTTTGCCGTAGAACCTACCGCGCGGAATTCGAATTTATTCCCGGTAAAGGCAAAAGAAGAGGTCCTGTTCCTGTCGGTGTTATCCAGCAGGATCTCAGGGATCTTACCTACCACATTCAGTTTTAATTCGGTTTTCTCCTGCGGAGAAAGTTTGCCATCAGTCACTTTTTCAAGCTCATCCAGAACCTCTGTAAGCTGAGAACCAATGAAAGTGGAAATGATCGCCGGCGGAGCTTCATTCGCACCCAGCCTGTGATCGTTGGAAGCACTGGCAATAGTGGCACGCAGTAATTCTTCATGGTCGTGCACCGCTTTGATGGTATTGATAAAGAAAGTAAGGAACTGCAGGTTCTTCATTGGCGTAGAGCCGGGGCCTAAAAGATTCACTCCCGTATCTGTACTAAGGGACCAGTTATTGTGTTTCCCGCTTCCGTTAATTCCGGCGAAAGGTTTTTCATGGAACAAGACCATGAAATTATGACGCTCGGCTATACGTTGCATAATATCCATTAAAAGGGAGTTGTGATCTACTGCCAGGTTGGCCTCCTCAAAGATGGGAGCCAGCTCAAATTGGTTAGGAGCCACTTCATTGTGCCTTGTCTTCACCGGCACTCCCAGGATCATACATTCCTTTTCGAGTTCTCTCATGAAGGAAAGCACCCGCGGCGGGATCGATCCAAAATAATGATCATCTAATTGCTGTCCCTTTGCAGGAGAGTGGCCCAGAAGCGTACGCCCGGCCAGTTGTATATCTGGTCTCGAGGCAGCCAAAGCAGAATCGATAAGGAAATATTCCTGCTCCCAACCCAAGGTCGCCTGAACTTTAGTCACGTTCTTATCAAAGTATTTAGCAACATCTGTAGCCGCTTCATCAATGGCATGTAAAGCTCTTAAAAGCGGTGTTTTAAAATCAAGCGCATCACCTGTATAGGAAACAAAAACACTGGGGATACAAAGAGTTGTTCCATAGATGAATGCAGGAGAAGTTGGATCCCAGGCAGTGTACCCACGGGCTTCAAAGGTGTTCCTGATCCCTCCGTGCGGAAAACTCGAGGCATCGGGTTCCTGCTGAACAAGTTGCCCTCCTCCAAATTTTTCGATCGCGAGGCCGTCACCTATGGTTTCAAAAAAGGCATCGTGCTTTTCGGCGGTAGTACCTGTTAATGGCTGAAACCAGTGTGTGTAGTGAGTAGCTCCTTTTGAGATCGCCCATTCCTTCATTCCTGTGGAAATGTGGTCGGCGATGGTACGATCGATCTTTTTTCCGGTAGCATTAGCCTCCTTTACACTTTGGTAGGCTTCTTTCGTGAGGAACTGGCGCATCACGCTTTCGGTAAAAACGTTCTTTCCGAACAATTCTGAACGGCGCTCTTTCTCCTCTACTTCTACGGGTTTTCGGTTAAGGGTTTCTTTTAAGGCTTGAAATCTTAATGTGGCCATAATAGTAATGTTGTTTGTGTGTTGAATGGCACAAATGTACATTTTTTTCCTACACCCCTATTTATTTTAGGGGTAATTATGGAAAATTTAATATTTTTTCAGAAACAACCCCCTCGAAAATGTACTAATCGATAAAAGCGAGACTAACAAATACCACATATCCGGCAAATAATACAAAGCCTTTAAGCCTGCCCATGGAGAACTTCCGCGGAAGAAAGGCAAGCGGAATGAGGATGAATGCAATACCCATCATCCAGAAGATATCGTTTGTTAAGAGGGCGGCCGATTTTACGGCAATCGGCTGAATGACAGCCGTGATACCTAATACTGAAGCTATATTGAAAATGTTGGAACCGATAAGGTTACCCAGAGAAATAGCTTTTTCCTGCTTTAGTGCGGCAATCACCGATGCAGCGAGTTCAGGAACACTGGTCCCAATCGCGATCATGGTTACCGAAATCACCCGTTCACTCACCCCTAATGCGGTTGCCAGGTCTACAGCACCACTGACGAGCAGTTCTGATCCACCCCACAAGGCCACGCCACCAATAGCCAGCCACAACAACATTTTAAATGTAGAGGTAACCTGCAAAGCGGGGTCCACCTCATCTGCCTGCAATTCCGGTTTTCTGCGGGCACGCCTAATCAAGAGAACAAGATACAGTACAATACCCCCTAAAAGAATCGCCCCTTCGGGTCGCGACAGCATCAATTCCGAAGAAAGGAAGAAATAGAGAAGAAAAGAAAAAACCATCATTACCGGCCAGTTGAACCTGTAAAAATCTCTATCGATGAGCAGGGGAGAAATAATTGCGGTAATTCCAAGCACCAGGCCAATGTTCGCGATATTGGAACCTATCACATTACCCAGAGAAATATCAGAAAAACCACCAAGGGCGGCCTGCAGGCTTACCAGGAGCTCGGGGGCCGAAGTGGCAAAAGAAACCACCGTAAGCCCTATTACCATCCTCGAAAGGTTAAGCCGAAAGGAAATAGCGACCGAGGATCTCACAAGGAACTCCCCTCCTACTACCAGTAAAATTAAACCCAGGAAAATAAATAATACGCTCATCAATTTTTTTTTGCGAAGATAAGAGTTTCTTTAGGAACACCTCGAGACAGACGATCCATGAAGAACCGGCAGAAACAGCACCCGGAAAAGAACTAATTGTTATTAGCGGAAAATTTCAGAAATTGGCAAAAATTCCATCAACATGAAAAAAGGCTTTTTCAAACTCCTGGCGCGCCTGAATAAAAAAGTACTTCCCAGTTACAGCAAAAAACGGCTGGACCTGGCAAAAGCCGGCACTTTTCAAAAAGCGATTATCGGCTGGAAACTTTGGGTAACAAAAAGGGCGCTGGATTAAATACTAAGCAAAGAAACGACGTTATAAGACTTCAGCTTCTCTTTACCATTAAGAAAACCAAGCTCCATCAGGAAATTACACTGTACGATCTCCCCACCCATTTTTTCCACCAGTTTACAGGCTGCAGCGGCAGTTCCGCCGGTAGCCAGCACATCATCGTGGATAAGCACCTTTTCACCCGGACTTATAGCATCACTGTGAATCTCAAGAACATCTTCTCCATATTCCAGGGAATAACTTTCCTGCAGGGTTTCATAGGGTAATTTTCCCGGTTTACGAATAGGAATAAAACCTGCATTCAACCTTTCGGCCAGCAGGGTCGCAAAAAAGAACCCCCTGGACTCAATTCCAACCACTTTATCCACGTGCAGATCACCTACTATTTCCAGCAATGCATCTGTGGTTTTCCTGGCTGCTTCGGGATCCTGAAGCAAAGGAGTTATATCTTTATAAACAACGCCGGGTTTGGGGAAATCTTTAATATCCCGAATGTAATCCTGTAAATTGAACATGCCACTATTTTTAAAGTTACGAAGATAGGATTTTTCCGAAGCAAATCCACAGCGCAACCTGCATTATTGCTGTTATTTTCCTACATAGGTTTGGCAAAATCCCAACAAAGAATTATTACCTGTTTAACTCCCAAATGCTTGCTCAATAGGTAATTTAGGGAAAACCATAAAAGCAAGAAAAATGAAAAATTTAAAAGATTTATTTGAACACGAATTAAAGGATCTTTACAGTGCCGAAAATCAACTTTTAAAGGCACTTCCAAAATTAAAGGACCACGCCAGTGATGACAAACTAAAAAAAGCCTTTGAGAACCACCTTAAAGAGACCGAAGGCCATGTAAAACGCCTCCAGGAGATCTGTGATGAACTCGGCATCAAACCAACCGGGGAAACCTGTAAAGCCATGCAGGGGTTGGTGAAAGAAGCAGAATCTTTCCTTGAAGAAAAAGCCGAGAAGGATGTCATGGATGCCGGGCTTATTGCTGAAGCCCAGCGAGTGGAACATTATGAGATCTCAGGTTATGGCACAGCCGTGCGATTTGCAAAAGAGCTGGGTTATGACGACATCGCCTCCAAACTACAGAAAACCCTGGATGAAGAATATAAAGCTGATGATCTATTGACCAATATGGCCGAGGATCGACTCAACCGAAAAGCAAAAGCTTAAGATATTCAACAGGAACAAATTTCAGTTTCCCAGATCGCCTGAAAACTTTCTTTTTCAGGCGATCTTTTTGTGCGAAAAATCAGTTATTTTTCTTAAAATAAGAAACTATCTTCATCATCTACTAAAATTGAGTTAATGCTTTGAAAAACAGCGGTTTAAAAGCCATTTTTGAGTATATTACAAAGTGGAATAACAAGAGGAATTTTAAGCATTTAAGATGACCGTTCAAGATATAAAATCGAAACAGCTACAACTGCTCATTGAAGACAATTTTCTGGTAGCCAAACATTGCCGGAAGACCATGGAAACCATTTCGGAAGTTTCCCTAAGATACTATTTTCAAAAACTGGCGGCAAAGAGATCCCAATTCGCCATGGAACTGGGAAGCCAACTAAATGCACTGGGAGGAAAAAACCCCTATGTACCTACTTCCACCTTTGAAAAAAGATGGAGCGATATTTCTGAAGAAAATAAATTAAAGAATGTGCGACAGTGTTTAAAGCTGTACAAATTCAGTGTCAAAAAATATAAAAAGGCACTTTCATATATCAATGACGGATGTTGTCGTGAAGTGCTCATTAGACATAAGGCTCACTTTGCCCAGACCATACCCGAACTCAAGGCCTTGAAAAAACTGATCCAGGAAAAACAGGAAAAAGCTGCCGGCCAGGGTTCTCATGCAGAGGTAGAATAGATCAGCTCTTATTATAGCTAAGGATCCGGAGCTTAAATATAGTCTCCGGATCCCTTAATTTTAGCCACTCTTCCCAGGAATCTCCATATTTTTTCCTACATTTAAGGATACTAATACCTTACAAATGAAAAATATCCTGGTCGCAATCAACTTTGAGAAAAATGCCCAGCGCCTCATCCATAAGGCTGAGGAGATGGCACAGGCTTTTAATTCAAAAATATGGATCCTTCATGTTACAGAACAAGATCCTGATGATTACCTGGGACTGGAAGCAGGCCCGCAATTCGCCCAGGACAGGCGGGTAGCAAAGCGAAAAAAAGAAAGCACCCTCGTGGGAGAACTGACCCAACAACTCAAAGATAAAGGCTTTGAAGCTGAAGGCATGCTTATTCCCGGACCTACCGTAAAGACCATCAAAAAGGAAGTAAGGCAACTTAACATCGATCTTGTTATCGCGGGTCACCAAAAAAGAAACTTTTTCTATCAGGTGTTTGTGGGAAATGTGGAACAGGATATTATCGAAGATCTGAATGTGCCGGTACTTTTGGTTCCCTTGAATTAAAAAGTCTTTACTTTTTAACACTATTTTTAGTCAGTTTATTCCTACGTCAGAAAAATTTACTTCCGACAAACAACTCTTTAAATACGGTTAAAAGCTGGCTTAGAGGGATTTAATTTGGTTTCTTCATCTTTTATTATATCTTTACCTCCTCTAAAAATTAACAAAATATTAAGTTTTTTCCTTTCCCACCTGTAATGCAGGGTTACCGGAAGAGAAAACTGTCTTGAAGGGGAGCCTATGAAAACAAGCAATTGGGAAGAGATATTTCAAGCTATTCCACTACCCTGTCTTTTACTCCAACCACAGCAGGATGGTTCCTTTTTAATTCAAAAAGCCAATGCTTCGTACCTCGAATTAACACGAACTACTCCAAAAGATCTTCTTGGTAAAACGAGTTGTGATGCTTTCCCTAAGAACCCAAACGGACCTCAAGAGGGAAATGATTTACTCGAACAAACCCTTCAACGGGTCATGCAAGAGGGGGAAAAGGAAAACATCCAATCCCTGCGCTTCGACATCCCTGTGAGAGGCACCAATCGCTTTGAAGAACGCTACTGGAGCAACCAAAATATCCCATTAAAAGATCCTTCGGGGAAAGTGGAATTCATTCTGCACACCGTGCAGGATATTACTGCGGAAATAGCCCGGGAAAAAAGAGAGAAAGAACTCCAAACAGAAATTGATATTAACCGGCAACAATACAGAAACTTTATCAGGGAAAACCCCGACGGTCTTTACCGTCTCGATCTCGAGGGAAATTTTCTGCATGCCAACGAAGGCCTTGCAAAACTTGCAGGTTTGCCTTTAGAGCAGATCCTGAAAATGGATTTCCTGCCTTTTTGCGCCCCTCATAGTAAAGAAGAGATCCTTGAAAAATTTCAGCGGGCAACCAGTGGCGAGACCCTTACTTTTGAAGCCGATTTCATTTCGGCGGAAGGCACTCCCCTCATTTTGAAGATACTTCTTATGCCTATGATCCTTGATGGAAAGGTGACAGAGGTTCATGGAATTGCCAAAGATATTTCGGGCTTACGTCAATCTGAAAAGATCGTGGTGGAAAAAAGCCGTTTTCTGGAGGTAAACGCGGCATTTATTAGTTCTCTTCTCGAAAATGAGCTTGAAGACCAGGCACTTTTTGACACCTTTGAGATCATTGCTCAAACGGTGGAGGCGGACAGGATGTATTATTTTGGCGCTGACAAAGACCCTGAAACAGGTGAGATCCTAATCAGTCAAAAAGTAGAATGGTGCAGCGATAAAGCAAGTGTGCAACTGGACAATCCCGAGATGCAGAACATGCCCATCAGGAAAGTAGAAGAGATCACCGCCCCGCTAACCAAAAACCTACCGTTTACTGCCACCTTCAGTCAGCTGTCCGAAGGAGCGCTTAAAGAGATTTTCATTGAACAGGAGATCAAATCAATGCTGCTCCTGCCAATAATTGTTGAAGAACAATTGTTCGGGTTTGTGGGGTTTGATGATTGTTCTTTTGAAAGAACCTGGAAGGAGGAAGAGATCA
>CAZNFK010000091.1:0-6084 GCA_964572365.1 uncultured Flavobacteriaceae bacterium
TTCCAAAAACACAAGTACACTTACGTTCCAAATAGATCAGGGCGATCCGTTCCGTCAAAAGACAGAGCTATTTTCTCATAAAAGGGGAAACAACTTTTTCCGAAGAAATCAGAAAAAGGAAAACTTCATAAATGGTTTAAACCATTTGGGGGAAGACCGGATCCTGTTGGGGGAGGATTTGCTATTTTCCGCTTTGAGGGAAGCGGTAGAAGAACTTCAAAATAAGAACTGAAAAAGGGGATTTTTCAGACACTATAAATATACTGTAAATTATTAATATTCAAACACTTGGTTTCAATTTTTAAGGTTTTTTTCAGCCATTGAAAATCCGGTAAATAAAGTCGCTAAAATCCCTTTTTCTGAGTGTTCTTTGCAGAAAAAACTCCCCCCGATAAGAATCTTGTGTTAAATCGATTATACAGTTTTGGGTTGGAATACCGGAGGCGTGAATTTTAACCTATAAAAGACCTTGAGAAGAATAAAAAACAGGAAAAAAAGACAGAAATGTTTTGGAAACCAGTCTCATTTTATAAATTCGCACTCCTAACAATCAATTAATTAACCCGAATTTGTGCACGAAAATGGGCTGGGTCTGATTTTAGCGCAAAAAAAGATCTGTAACTTTCCTGCATAAAGACCGTCTTTTAATAAAGAACACGCCACTGAAACCAAATGTCCCCCTACCTATGAAAAAGGTTACAAGTCGTCCGGTCGAACCAGAAGAACTAACCATTGATCAAAAAACCACCCTTGGGCTTTCCCTCTGGTTGTTACTCGCGGTACATTTCACGCTTAATTACCTTACCTACACCTATTATTCAGAAAACATGCTCAGCATCCAAAGTGTGGGTTTCTGGATCTTTTTGCTGAACAACGTCTTTTTAGTCGCGTTGGTCTATTTCAACAAGCGCACGCTTAAATGGTCCTGGAGCGACCTGGGCCTTGGAAAACCTACCACCTGGTGGAAACCCGTCCTCATCACCCTCGTCACCTTCGGCGTACTCGTCTTGTTTTCCAGATTCATAAGGCCCGACATTATTGAGACTTTTGGAAATCATCAGAATATCGACCATTTTTTTGCCTTAAAAGGCAATTTTGGCTTGTTGCTTTCGACCACCTTCACCATGTGGGTCACTGCCGCCTTTCTGCAGGAACTGGTTTTCAGGGCCTTTCTAATCAACACCATTGACTGTTTGTTAGGAAAGACCGGCTGGTCCCTTTGGCTGTCTATAGTGGCAAGCGCAGTGATCTTCGCAGGGGTACATGCCTACCAGGGAATCACCGGCATCCTCATCACCGGGTTTATTGGTCTGGTCTTCGGGATCGCCTATATCTTTAACGGGCGTAGAATATGGCCGCTCATCCTGGTGCACGGAATTGTGGATACTCTTACTTTCATTAGCATTTATAATATGTAAGGTTTTTAGTTTAGGGTTTGGGTTTATTGTTTGTATTTTGGATTTTGGAATTCCCGAAGGGTTCACACGGAGGGCACAAAGGTCAAAATCAAGAGCACGGAGAAATTAAATTGTAAGCATAGCTAAAGGAAAAGCTGCCCTAAAAGTTGGCGCTTGAAAATTGAAGTTTCCAATTGTTTCTCGCAAAGACCGCAAAGCTTCCGCAAAGGTCGCAGAAATTAATCCGTTTTTTTAAATCTTAATTCTTGAATTTTTAATTCTGAATCCCTGAAGGGTTCACACAGATAAAATTAAGAGCACAAAGGGATTTATACTCCATAAATCAACAGCTTACACGAAAGCACAAAAAACCCTTTCCGGAATCTCCAAAAAGGGTTTTTAGATTATCTTTTTCCGAAGGACTTAAGCTCCCTTCACCTCTGCTATCCAGCCATCGATCTTGTTCTCCAGTAATTCCAGCGGAACTGCCCCGGTTTCGAGCACCTCGTTGTGGAACTGACGGATGTCAAAATCCTCCCCCAGCTCTGCTTCTGCCCTCTTTCGCAGCTCGATGATCTTGAGCTGACCTATCTTATAAGACAATGCCTGCCCTGGATTAGCCATATAACGCTCTATCTCTGAGACCACACTGGCTTCGGATTCGGCTTCGTTCTCCAAAGAATACTGGATGGCCTGCTCGCGGGTCCAGCCCTTGCTGTGCAGCCCTGTATCTACAACCAGCCTAATGGCCCGATGCATCTCGGCACTGAGCATTCCGAAGTACTGGTAAGGATCATCATATAATCCCAGTTCCTCTCCCAAAGATTCGGCATAAAGGGCCCAGCCCTCCCCGTAACCGCTGTACCAAAGCGTTTTCCTGAACTGCGGCAGGTCCTCATTCTCCTGTGTAAGGGAGACCTGGTAGTGATGCCCGGGAATGGCTTCGTGCAAAAATAAAGATTCATCGCTATACACATTATAGGCAGTAGCATTGGGCACCGGCACGTAAAAGATCCCGGGGCGGGTACCGTCCAGCGACCCCGGATTGTATTCGGCACTGGCCGATTTTTCCCTGAAGGCTTCAGTGCGGCGCACCTCAAAAGCGGTTTTCGGCGTCATATCGAACAGCTTTGGAATGTTCGGTTTCATTCGCTCATAAATGGCGTTGAAATTGGCCACCACTTCTTCGGCAGTATCAAAAGGCATCAGCTCCTTATTGGTACGCACGTAATCAAAGAACGACTGCAGGTCGCCTTCATATCCCACCTGCTGCTTCACCTTTTCCATTTCCGAAGAAATGCGTGCCACCTCAGCCAGTCCCAGCTCATGGATCTCTTCGGCACTCATGTCTGTGGTGGTGTACAGTTTGATCTGGTGATTATAATACTCCTCCCCTTCAGGAATTCCGGTAATACCGCTGGTTTCCCTTCCTGCCGGCAGGTATTCATTCTGCATAAAATCGTGCATCTGCTCATAGGCAGGAATCACCTTTTCAGTCACCATCTCGCGATATTTATCGATCAATTCCTCTTTTTCGGCTTCGGAAAAATCTTCAGGGAAATTCAGCACAGGGCTAAAGAACAGGTGGTTTTCCACTTCTCCGCCGGTCATGGCCGCCATCTGCGGAATTACTTTCCTGATGAGCGCAGCGGGTAACACATATCCCTGTCGCATTCCCTCTCCCATATTTTCGCGGGCAGTATTCAACCAGGTAAGGTAGCCGTCCACACGTTTTAACCAGTCTTCATAATCCTTTACCGTATTGAAAGGTTGCGCCCCGGCCCCGCTGGCCAGCTGCCCCATGAAAAGATTGACAGACCACATCTGGTCAATGGGCAGGTACTTCTCCTTGTCAAATTCCAGGGTTTCCAGGTTCATGTTGCATTCCCACAGCAGGATCTCCTTGCTCATCTGCTCACTCTCGCTAAGCTGTGCATCATCAAAGGCCTGTACCTTTTCCTTATAAGTACTGTAGTAGTTGCGCAGACTGTCTTCAAAAGCCGGGGAAAGGAAATTCGGAAAACGGTCATTATAACGCATGTCCCCCGATGTTGTCGCGGCAATGGGATTGAGCCGCAGGCCGTCTTCGTAGTAATTACTGAGCAGCGAATCAAACTCTGCGCTCACTCTTCCTTTTTCTACGGAAAGAGCCGTGGTATTTTCGGTTTTACAGCCAACCAGGAAAAAGACCAGGCACCACGGAAGCAATACATTCTTAATCATTTTCTGAAATTTTTGAAATAATGGATCTAATATAAGGAAAGTTGTTCGGAGTTTTAATTTTGGAGTTTGAGGTGGTTTTTTGCCCATCTTTAGTGGTTTGGGGTTTATGCTTTGCGTAATTAGGAATTTAAAAATTTTCGAAGGTTTCACACAGAGATCACAAAGTCTCAAAATAAGAGCACAAAGAGATTTTCGCTAATATTTATAAATGTCTATCGAACGCAACCGGCAACGGGATATGGTAACAGGTTCTCCTTCGCTTCCAAGGAGTTTCGGCGGACGAGCAACCTAAAACAAAAAGACCTCTCAAATCAATGAAAGGTCTTTGGTCTGGTTGGTCAGTGTAAGATTATGGATTGCGCATCTGTTGTCTGGGCATGGCCATAGTATCCATTTCAGTTTTCGGCGTGATATCCATAAGTTTGATAGACCACTCATTTTGATCGCCGCTGCGTTCCCAAATCACCGTATAGGTTCCAGCCATCTGCATGGTATCATTTTCTGTAGTGGCATGGGTATAAGTACCGGCTTCATAAGCGAAATTCTCCCCTTTGTTCTTCATCACCGAGGTGGTTCGTAAGTTCTTCATCCAGGAAGCACTGTTCTGGATCCATGCCGAAACACTGTCCTGCCGGTGCGCTTTTCCGTCGAAGAACAACACGGCATCATCAGCAGTGGCCCCTTCCAGGCTTTGGGCGTCGTTCTTGTTCCAGGCATCCCTCCAGTCGGCCATTGCTTTGTCTGAATCCCACGTGTCTTCAGCCATCACTTCCTCTTCTTCAACTTCCTCTCTCTCCCTGTCCTGACAAGCTCCAAGAATGAGCAGCAGGCTTAAAAAGGGTAATAGTTTATACATTTTCATAGTGAATCTTTTAAAAATTACCATCTAATTTACTAATAAACAGAGATTTATTAATTGCTTCGCCGGCTTTTTAGACAAAATACCAGTTTCGGCGGGCAAATGACTTAGTATCTTCATTATTTGCCGTTAAAATGGTGTTATATCGGCTGCCTTATGACTAAAATTCCTTCTGAAACTCCTATATTTTAAGTACTTAATAATTAATCTCATGAAATTAAAAGATAAAGTCGCTGTCGTCACAGGCGCCAGCAGTGGAATTGGAAAAGCTATTGCCCAAAGACTTTCTGCGGAAGGTTGCAAAGTTGTTCTTGCCAGTCGCAGTGTGGAGAAATTGATCGAGATACAGGAAGGGCTTAAAAATGAAAGCATGGTGGCCGATATGGACGTAAGTAGTACCGAAAGTGTTACCGGCTGCTTCCGGGATATCTGGGATCGATTTGGGCAGGTCGACATTCTGGTGAATTCGGCCGGGGTCATGCCCCTCACCTACCTTAAGAATCGCCATCTTGATGAGTGGCTCCAAACCATTGAAGTCAATGTCAAAGGCACCCTTAGGTGCATTAGTGAGGTGCTGCCGGCCATGAAGACCCAGAAGAATGGGCACATCATCAACATCGCCTCGGTAGACGGCAAGGAGGTTTTTGAAGGGGGCGCGGTCTACGGGGCTTCTAAAGCCGCGGTGATAGCCCTTTCTCACGCCATGCGGATGGAACTCTCTCCCGAATTCAACATCAGGGTAACAGCCATTGAACCCGGCACTGTAGCCACAAACCTGAGGGATGACATCACAGACCAGGAACTGCTGGACGACAAACATTATTCAGATGAAGAACCCAAGCTTAGTCCCGAAAATATTGCCGATGCCGTGATGTACGCCCTTTCCCAACCCGATAATGTAAATGTGAATGAATTGCTTATCAAACCTACCGGCAAGGCGTAACTTCTTATAAAAGATTCTGAAAATTGGTTAAACTCATGTTATTTGGAAAGCCTTTAACGTAAAAAATGGCGGTTCTTTCGGAATTTGTGAGGGAATCTAAAAAACTAAACAAAAATGGACTTGAAAAGAAATGCAAAGGAAGCCGGAGAAAAAGTAGCAAAACTGTGGGTGGCCAAAAAAGGCCTGCAATGGACAGGAAGTCTGCTTAAGTGGGGCGCTGTCGCCGGTGCCGGTTACCTGGGGTATAAATACTACCGTAAGAACGAGAACACGATCAAGCAAAAATTAAATATGGACTCTGTTCATTAAAAATAGTTAGTTATTGGCCCCAAAGTAGCTAAACACAAGCTGCCGAAAAATCATCAGGATGATGTTCTTTTGGCAGCTTTTTTATGTTTTGAAAGGTCTAATTAAACGGTTCTTTGTGAGCTATAGCATCGAAGTGCTTCACAGGATCCTTTGACCTCGAAAGCCGTGAGTTGCCCGTTCTTATCCACCTCCACATGCACACATTCGGTGATCTGCTCCTTTAGTAGCTTTCTTCCCCGCTGTACGCGGCTTTTGGTTGCAGTGAGAGACAGCCCTAATTTTTCGGCAACTTCCTGCTGTTTTAAACCTTCAATATCTGAAAGTTCCAAAGGCTCTGCATATTTCTTCGGAAG
>CAZNFK010000091.1:6184-8674 GCA_964572365.1 uncultured Flavobacteriaceae bacterium
TTTAAAAATATAATTCCGCAGGGCATCTTTATAGCTGCCCCAAAAACAGGAGATCTGGTCATATTTTTTGAGTTCTGTCATCACAAGTCCTTTGAAAAGTGCATCTAATTTGCATCTTTTTTCTGAAATCAAAGGATTTTTTTTTGAAGTTACATTTTGTAATGTAACCACTCTTTGCTGAAGCAGGGGAATTTACTGAAGAATTTGACCACCCGATCTTCAAGGGTCATTTTCTTTCTTACTGAGCGGTTACAACATTGAGAGGTTAAAACCTCAATTTGTCTTTCTGAGATAGTGCTGCAATTTTCCATTTTAGTATCTGTTTTACATCAAGACGGAACAGGAAGGAAAAAGACGCAGAATTTTTAGAATAAATTGGTCAAGAGATTTGTTTTAATTCATTCTCCTGAATTTTCGCTACTTTTAATATAACTCCCTACATTTTAAATTAATAACATAAATTTTTGCACTATGAAAGGTTTATTATTGGTAGGAAGTATTTTTTTTCTATGGTCCCAGGCTCAAATTCCAACAGATTACTATTCCACAGGTATAGAGAAATCAGACAAAAATAATTGTAAGGGAGCCATTGAGGATTTCACGAAAGCCATAGAGCAAAATCCCCAACATGATCTTGCATTTTTTAATAGAGCGGTCGAAAAAATGCATTTAAAGGACCATGCAGGAGCAGTTAAGGATTTCACCAAATCCTTAGAGATCAAGCCGACTTCATCGGCTTATTATGGAAGAGCAAAAAGCCAGAAGATCTTAGAGAATTATGAAGCAGCTATTAAGGATTATACCCGGGCAATAAAGCTGGACCCTCAGGATATTAGTTCCTATTTTGATAGGGGAATTCTCAAATTAATCGTGGGAGATAGGAAAAGTGGAAGGGAAGATATGCGGAAAGCACGCGAAATGGCGCAAGTACAACTTGTCCAAGAACTAAATTCCCAATAGTTTTTTAAGATAGCAGCAGTTATCTAAATTTCTTATCCTTATTTCCCTCACTCCCTTAAGTTGGTAGGCCAGGCAGCTTCTTTCCAAATTTTTCATTAAAACAGCTGCACTTTTTCACAAAAAATTACGCATTACAGGTTAGCAATCCTCCCTTAAATAAGATATGCCTGTTAAAATTTTCACCTTTCTGACAGAATTTTTTGACGCAAAGCTAAAATTCTGTTAATCACTATTTTATACCATCAAGAAGCTGATTAAATTTTTATTTTTATTGTCTGAACCCCCGAATTTATCATCAATCCTCTAACTCTTATTATATGCAATTCCACCTTTACTCACAGCTACTTCGGTTAGACCTGGCCAATGATCATTTGCTGCAAATGTATTATGCCCTGTATTATGATTTGAAGCCGGGCGAAAAAGAAATGGCCGAAAAGATAGACCGTCTAATTGAGATAAGGGAAAAGATCAAACTGGAACTGAGAAGACATTTGTTCAACCTGAAAAATGCGATCCAGACTTCCAAATTCAGCAGCACCATTTTAGGCTTTCTGCCGGTATTTTTAAAACTCGAATATCTTGCCCGGAATACTTTTAATACTGCCGACTGGGAATCCTGTTATAAAAAAGAACGACAAAACGTAAAATTATATTACGAAACCCTCTATCAACAAAACATACCTTCTTCTACTTTAGATGTTCTTTTGAACCAAAAAAGGAAGTTGGAATCCCTACCATAATAGATGAGAGCAATAGAGTAATTTTTACTGGGGGGCAAAAATTACTTGATAGAACACCCCGATGGTCAAACACCGGGGTCTTCTCATCTACTTTTTGAAAGGCAAACCTTTGGGTTTGCCTTTCTTAGTTAATAGCAAAAAACAGAACTCCCGCCGGTGGCGGGAGTTTACTTTTTCCTTAGGATCTTAGCTTACTCTAAGCAGCATTTTGCTTCTTGATAAGGTTAAGCGCAGAACCTTCTTTAAACCACTCGATTTGAGGTTGGTTATACGTATGGTTCGCTTTAATGGTATCTTTTGAACCGTCTGCATGAACAATTTCGATCGTCAGTTGCTTGTCTGGCGCAAATTCCGCAAGGTCAATAAAGTTGAAGGTGTCGTCTTCCTGGATAAGATCGTAATCGCTCTCATTTGCAAAAGTGATTCCCAGCATTCCCTGCTTCTTAAGGTTTGTTTCGTGGATCCTGGCAAAAGATTTCACCAATACCACTTTTACCCCAAGGTGTCTTGGCTCCATGGCAGCATGCTCTCTTGAAGATCCTTCTCCATAATTATGATCTCCCACCACTACGGTAGGAATTCCTGCCGCTTTATATTTACGCTGAGTATTTGGCACCCCGTCATACTCGCCGGTGATCTGGCTCTTCACGAAGTTGGTCTTCTTATTAAAAGCATTCACAGCTCCTATCAAACAGTTATTGGAGATATTGTCCAGGTGCCCTCTGAATCGTAACCACGGTCCGGCCATAGAAATGTGGTCTGTAGTACATTTTCCGAAGGCTTTGATCAA
>CAZNFK010000092.1:0-8664 GCA_964572365.1 uncultured Flavobacteriaceae bacterium
TGAAAACTGTTGAGGGTCACACCTCCGGGGGTTCGAATCCCTCTTTCTCCGCAAAAGAAAACCCGCAACTATCGTTGCGGGTTTTTTGCTTTTTTCTAAAGGGCTCCGAGGCTTGCTCAAAAGGAGCGAAAGGAAATCAAAAACGAGCACTGGTAGGAGTGCGTGGTTTTACTTGTCAACCGTAATTTATCCTCCTTCTTAAGTTGCAGAATTTCTGCTTTTTACAGGAGGTGGGAGGGCCGGCTGATTAGAAGGTTATATAATTTGATAATCACACTACGAAAACAGTAGATTTTCTCTTTGGTGAGACCAATTGTTGAATTAATTAGAACTGTATGGAGTCAAAACCGGGTAAAAGAGGCTGCCGCTGGTTTTCTAATTTTTCTTTTAGATAAGAGAAGGAAAAAACAAAGAAGTAAAAATAGTATTGCCCCCAGAAATAAGCTGTAACCCCTACTTTACAGCATATGATCCGGGAGCAATTTCTAAAAAGCTACTGCTGTAACTTTCACTATTTTCTCCAAAAGTAAAGCATATGTTAAAACCGCGGATAATGACTTAGTAAACGTATGGAAATTGGAAGTTATCGTCAAACCTGAAGTTTAAGGATGACAGTAGTGCCCCTGTTTGGTACAGAGGTCATTTGCAGGGCTTCTTCAATATTATATCCCAGCAGGGCTAATCGTTCCTTCACCAGGTTAACGCCTTTAGATTCGTGTAATTTTCTGGCGGAAGGTTTGGAGAAACCAATACCGTTATCTTCAATTTTGCATTGTAAAACTCCTCCAGAAAGCAACTTAAACGAGATCTTTAAAGTCGGTTGTTTTAAGCCCGCCGGAAAAGCGTGAACAAAAACATTTTCCACGAAGGTTTGTAGGATCATCGTGGGAATTTCTACCTCGTAAAGGTCAATTTCAGGATCTGTTTCAAAAGTAACCTTGACCCTGTTATTCAATCTCGTATTTTCAATGCGTACATAAGACTGCAGATATTCAATTTCCTCACTTAGTACAATGGTGGGTTTTGTACAGTGATCCAGATTTAGCCTGATCAATTTGGCAAAGTCACCTAAAAAAACTGTGGCTTTGTCTATCTCACTATCCATGATATAATATTGGATGGAATTCATGGCATTAAAAATAAAATGCGGGTTCATTTGCGCCAGGAGAGCTTCCATTTTTGTTTCTTCAAAACGTCTTTGGATCAATCCTTTTTGGGCCTCAAACTTTCTGGTTTGCATGATCTGAAACCGATAGATACCCAAAACAATCAAAATGAACAGGCTCATAAACAGGAGAGCAAACCACCATGTTTGCCAAAAAGGAGGAAGTATTGCGAGGGTTAATAAGGTTTGGCTATCACTCAAGCCGGTACTTTGGTCTGAAACCCTGACCTCGACTCGATAATTGTTTGGTGGCAGGGAAGGCAGGAAAATTTCGGGTTTTGAAGTTGGAAGACTCCAGCTTTCATTAGCATTTAACCGGTACTGGTATTGTAATTTGTTGGGATAGGGATGGGCATTGGTGCTAAATTTCAGCAATACTGTGTTCTCGTTATGCTCCAGGTTTACCTGCTCTTTTCGTGATATGGAATCCAAAGAAAATTCATTATTGATAACGATTTCTTGCAGTCTTATCTCGTTTACTAATTTCTTCTCCTTAGTAACTGCATCAAGATCTACCATATAAAACCCGTTATTGCTTCCTATGAACAACGTGCCTTTTTTTACGGTTGCACTCCATATTGGTTGCTCCAGCCCTTGCTCCTCATCGATGAAAATACTGCGGTCATTTTTGAAAAATGTCAAACCTTTTTCGGTTCCAATGATAAGGGTGCCCTGATGTTCCTTTAGAAAAGCAATGGAATTTCCCTGAATCTGGGCCCGGGGAATTTTCTTCAGAATTTTAAATAAGGGATCATCCTCAACAATATACACATCTCCAAATTCGGTTGAAATAGCCAAATTATCACCAAATGCCGTGATATGTCTTAGTTTCTTTTCCTTCCAGACGCCCTCTTCAAGGTAAGACCTAAACTTATTGTTCTCCCAGACATACAGTCCTGAAAAAACAGAAAGAAAATAGGTTTTTCTTTCTGTTTTAAGGCTACCCACTACCATTTTAGGTGTATGAGGGTCTTTTTGATCAAAATAATTGTAGTCAAAAGAGACAAGATCCCTGAAGATTCTTACCCCACCATAGGGATTGGTTTCTATGAGTCTTCCTTCCTGTGTAAAATTGATCTCTTCGGAATGTAGGGGTAAGTAGCGGTGCAATTCTCCTGAAGTATTAATGGCAAAGATGCCAATATTGGTATTTATCCAGTAAACATCCTGATTTGCCTTAAGGTCATAAAAACTAATGTTCTCAGCCTTAGTATCATAATCCAGTTCATAAAAATCATCCTCATGTTTGGGCAAAGGCAGGTGGATATTTGAAACATAATTTTCCTGCCATTTCTTAAGTTGGGACAGGTTTATCATGTGTTCCTTTTTGAGTCCTCTTATAAAAATGCCGTCGTTCAGCAGTACTGCGGAAGATTTTTCGGTTTCGGCAAATCCCAGAATGCTTTTCGCTGCGACCTCATGAAACTTTATCTGGGGATTTAAAGCTACCTCATACAATCCCGAATCTCTCGTTCCTGCGAATAATTTTTCAAAGGCAGGATCGTAAGCCAGGGAAATTACTTCTTTGCTGGAAATATTGAATTCCTCAGCTTTTGAAACCATCTGATTACTTTCTCCTATTTGATATATACCGCCACTACTGTCATAAATTCCCCAGGCTGCTGCAAAAATTTGATCATTGGTTGTCTTCACATAGTCCCAGATAATGGATTTTCCATGTTTTTTTGATGAAAGAGAATCTTTTTTACTTAGATAATCGGGAAGCCTGCTTTTTGTGTAAAACCCTTTATTGCTGCTGTAAATACTGTCCTTGTCCACCCAAACCGAATAGAGGTATTCATCATCATTTACTTTTAGGAGTGCGGCCTTATTCTGCTTATACTGTATTTTAAAGATCCCTGTTCTATAGGTGACAACATAAACTTCTTTTTCATATTCGAAAAAGTCCCGGACCCTGAAAAGTTCATTTGCCGAGGGCAGCTTTGGAGAAATAACTTCGAAATTTTTTATATTGATCAGGGACACCCCGTCACTGGTTCCCACGAAAATGTAATTCTGGAAGGAGAACAACTTCGTGATCTCATTGTGAGCCAGGCCATCTTTTTCTGAAATGACTTTGAACCTGTACCCATCATATATGCTGACACCACCGCCATAGCTGCCGAACCAAAGATTCTGGTTCTTATCTTCTGCAATGGCCCAACAACTGTTCATGGCTAATCCGTCTTCTTCAAAGAAATACCGGAAAATATCATTTTCCCGTTTTACCACCCCGTTATCAGTTCCAATCCAGAGAATATTATTACTGTCAACCAGAAGAGATCTGACTGTATTATTGGGCAAATCGTTTGTTGCGTTGTAATTTTTTACGGGATAATTTTGGGAAAACGCTAAATTAAACCAGAAAAAAAATAAGAGTAGTGATTTACTGATTTTGGAGGATGGCATTGATAAACTCTTCTTCTTTTCGGAAGGAAACGGGAAGTTTCTCTCCGTTGGTTAATTCAATTTCCTTGTTTGCCTTGTGATATCTCACTACATAATTCAAGTTAATAACGTAGCTTTTGTGAATTCTTTTAAAAGATGAGGCCGGCAAAATTTCTTCTACATATTTCAGGGTTTTTGCGGCCATTTTAGTGTTGCCTTCAATTCTTTTTATGCTGCAGTAGTTGCTTTCGGCCTTGCAGTACAAGATTTGGTTGGTATGGATGAGTTCAAAACCTTCAGGTGTAGGAAAGGCAATTTTGCTGACATTTTGATCATTGACATTCAGATTCTCCAACAATAAGGTTAATTTTTTCTGAGCCGAATTTCCTTCATTTTTCTTCTCAAATTTTTTAATGGCCTCAGATAGATCCAAATGGTTTATTGGTTTCAACAGATAATCGAGGGCACTGCGTTTTATCGCTTTAATGGCAAATTGGTTGTAGGCAGTGGTAAAGATGACTTCGAAATTGACAACATCAAAGTATTTAAAGAGTTCGAAACCATTTTTTTCCGGCATTTGAATGTCCAGGAACACCAGCTCAGGTTCATGATTCTTTATGGCCAATACCCCTGAATCTACTGAAGTACATTTCTCAACTATATTGAATTTATTGGGAAAATATCTTTCCAGGGTCTTCTCCAACAGACTTTGGGCATTGATTTCGTCGTCAATTATTACTGCTTTGATCATAAAATAAAACTACAATTAAATGAGTAAATTATTCTGTTTGATCTCAAAAATATGTTGTGTATATAATTTTAGCAATTTCAATTAAAAAAATGAATCCAAAGGAACCTAATGGACATCGTAAATTATGATCGAAAAGTTTTGAAGAATCAAATAGGATAAAACTTTTGCCGAAAAAAAAGGTATTTTGCACCCCGGTTAATCTGAAACTTATTGCCATGAAAATAAACGTTATTCACAGCCGGTTGCCGGTTTGGCTTTTCACCCTGTTTCTTGGGATCATTGTATCTGGCTGTGGAAATTCAGAGAAAAATGAGGAGCTGCCAAAAGCTTCTTACAACATGGAACTCGAAAACTCCAAAGGTGAGCGGGTAAGTATGGAGGAATTCAAAGGAAAGGTGATCTTCATGAATGTATGGGCCACCTGGTGTGCTCCCTGTATAGACGAAATGCCAACCATTCAGAATCTTTTTCAAGAGGTAGATAAAGAAAGAGTGAACTTCATCATGTTGTCCATGGACCAGGATTTTGAGAAAGCCATTGAATTTAGGAATAAAAATGAATTTGATTTCGAGATCTACCGGCTTATAGGTCCAATGCCGGCACTGTATCACACCAAGCTCATTCCAACCACCTTCGTGATCGATTCGGCCGGGAACCTGGTGCTTCAGCATGACGGGATGGGGAAATTTGACAGTCCCGAATTCAAAGAATTTCTTGCAGGAGTGGAGTGAGAAGGCGGAGAGTCAGAGTCTGTGGGTCGTAGTAAATTCCAGAAGTTTAACATGACCTCTGTGTTGCAGCCGGAAAGCCATGCATCCTTAGAAAAATTTGATCTGCCGAACCCCTTAGGTTTCTTCAAAGTAAAAAATAGCTTCTATTGGTAATTTAAAGAGTTTAGAAATCCTGAAGGCCGTAGGTAAACTGGGATCAAACTTCTCTTTTTCAATGGCATTGATCGTTTGTCGGGATACCCCGATGATTTCAGCCAGGTCTTCCTGGGTATAATTGTTCTCCGCCCGAAGAACTTTCAACCTGTTTTTCATGTGTACCTCCTTGTATTTACCGTGATGCAGATCAAATACATCACCCCGATGAAAAGTACCAGGTTGCTAATTTCGGCATCATGTTTAATAAGATTGGTAGTATCCAATAAGGTATAGGAGAGTCCCACTACTACCGCCGATCCCAGGGTTAAAGCCATTGATTCCAAATGGATCTTACGTTCCAACTCGTCAAAATCATTAAACAAGCTCCTGTTGGCAAGGATCATCAAGATACCATTTGCAAGATTTACTACCACTGCCAGGACGGTTAATAAAGTATGGTCATCCCAAATGTATTTCGGACCAAAAGTGGCAATTGCCATAGTGGCCACCCAACTCCACGTCCAGGCTGCCAGTCGTTGGAGATTTTTCTTCCGTGTCTTTCTCATTTTTTAATGTCGTTAATAGTTGACTTTAAGTAAAGTTTGCTTTACAAAAGTATAGAAAATTATTTGAAAATGTCAAGTTTTGTTTACATTAAAAAAATTACGTTTTTTAAAAAGATCTATTCTTTGGAAGTGGTAACCTTTTCCTGACCTGGGCAGTCTGATGTATTTGATGGAGCGACCTTTAATTTTTCAGTCGTCTGATGATTTTTAGACGAGGGATCCTGATGATCTGTTTCCAAAACGCAGGTGCAAATAAGGGCTATAAGAATACTGAATAGGTTCTGCATAGAAAATTTTTTTCAAGGCTTCAATGGTAATCTGTAGGGGGAGAATTACCGGGTAAATTCCGCGGGTAGGGGATGGCGAAATCATTTACAGTGTAAATCTAAAAATTTTCTTAAAATTTCCTAATTCTTATTTGAGAAATAATCCCTAATGAGGCTATTAAAGCTGACATTTGGCATTCGACCTGGAAGTCTATTTTCTTTTGCGCAGTTTTATTTAAAGAATGTTATAATTTCAATTTCCTAAATACTCTTATCTTGCTTCCCCTAACATAAAATCAACTATGGCTTCAGGAATTTTTGCACTTCTCGATGATATTGCAACTTTAATGGACGATGTGGCGGTGATGGGCAAGGTCGCCGGAAAAAAAACAGCGGGAATTCTGGGAGATGACCTGGCGGTAAATGCAGAGAAAGCCTCAGGTTTCATGTCTTCCAGGGAACTGCCCGTGCTTTGGGCGATCACAAAAGGTTCCTTTTTGAACAAAGTAATTATCCTGCCGCTTGCGTTTTTATTAAGCGCTTTCCTGCCTTCGGCCATTACTATAATTCTTATTATAGGCGGGCTTTACCTGGCCTACGAAGGCGCAGAAAAAATTTATGAATTTATTTTTCCTCATGCTCATAAAGAGGAAGCCCCCAAACTCGAGAAACTTTCCAAGGAAGAAGTATTGGCCAGGGAAAAGGAAAAGATCAAATCAGCGATCCTGACAGATTTTATACTTTCTGTAGAGATCATTATTATCGCCCTTGGCAGTGTGTCCGGGGAGCCGCTGCTTACGCAGATCCTCGTGGTCACCCTTATCGCTTTAGTGGCAACAGTGGGTGTGTATGGCCTGGTAGGACTTATTGTGAGAATGGATGAATTTGGGGCTAAACTCATTGATCTTAACGATAAGGAAAACAGTATTTCTGATAAGATAGGAACCTTCCTGGTAAACGCCCTGCCAAAAGTGATCAAAAGCCTTTCGGTGATCGGAACCATAGCCCTACTTTTAGTATCGGGAGGAATTTTTGTTCATAACATTCATTACGTGCACGATCTCCTGGAGAACCTTCATCTCCCCGGGATTATCCTGGAGTTTCTAACCGGCCTGGTAGTGGGATTCCTGGTATTATTGATCATTAAGCTGGCGCTTAAATTGTGGAAAATAGTGAAGGGGTGATTTGCAAAACCGTCAGTTAGGGAAGAAGTTCTACGACCGATATTCCTCGAAAGATCAGCGCGGCATCATTTCAAGCCGCTCTCCATCTGTTGTCCATACCTCTCCCATCATCACCGCGGTTGCACAGGCGTGAACCGGCAGTATCCCCAAGATATCACCGACTTTTACCTGGCCTATCATTTCCTCCGGAAGGCTGAGAACCCCGTGTTCCTGGGAGAGTTTAGTCACCCGTCCACCTTGAATAGGAGCTGTCCATTTATCTTCTGTTAGCTGTACCACAAGTCCGTAATGCGTATTTCCATCGGTATCGGTAAGCGAATCCTTTCCCTGGTGAACCCATCCGCTATGCACTACTACCTCCTGCCTTCCGGGATGTACCGAGACTACGGGAACAGCCAGGCAAATAGCTATTTCCTCGAATGTATTAGAACCAATACTATTTTGAACCAGGTCGTAATACACAAAATTGCCGGGATGAATGCTGTCAATGCCTTCCAGGTTTTCTGAAATACTGCAGGAAGGGGTGTCACCAAAAGCCAGCTTGAGCTGCGGATAGATATCTCTAAAATGCCTTTTTAAGGACTGAAGCTTTTTCTGAAATGAGGCTGTGATCTCATTGACCTTCTTTGGGGTTGCCGCATTGTATGTATGTCCGGCATGAGTATAAAAACCCTCAAAACTCAGGTGAGAGTCTTTTGTGAGTTCAAGGATCTCTGAAATTGCCGGGAGGTCTTCAGGATCGACTCCCGAACGATGGTCTCCCACGTCAACTTCTATATAAAACTTCAGCGAAGATCGTACTTTTTCTTTCAGGATCTTTGCTGCCGCTAGGCTGTTCAGAAAGATCTTCAGATCCACCTTTTTTGCCAGCTCCTCGATCTGTTCGGTTTCCAGGACATTTACAGGAAATGCTATGGTAATATCCTTCCAGCCATTTCGGGCGAAGTATGCGGCCATTTTTACTGAAGTTACAGTTATAGCATGGATCCCTTCTTTTCTAAACCATTCCCCAACCCGGGTAGATTGATGGGTTTTAAAATGAGGAATTAGCTGCACGTTATTTTTTTCTGCCTTAGTGAGCATTTTCCGGATGTTGGCTTCACAGGTCTGTTGGTGTAGTAGTAAAGTAGGTCGGGTTATAGATAACATCTTGAAAAATTTGATCGAAAATACGAAGAATAGGCTGTCTTGAGAAATAATTAAAGAGGCTGAATTTCTTATTAATCCTGAAGGAAGGGGAACTTCAAGTTTCCTGCACCTCTTTTTTCCTTATTTTTATTTCATTCTGAAAAGACTAGCTACATCAGAATTAAGCGCTGAGAGCTATAAGTGGAAAGGAAAAAATAGTTCTTTAGTTAAAACTTTTGAGACATGGAAAATAGAAGGCAGTTATCACCGGAGCAGCGGGAAG
Organism: uncultured Flavobacteriaceae bacterium; assembly: GCA_964572365.1. GTDB lineage: Bacteria > Bacteroidota > Bacteroidia > Flavobacteriales > Flavobacteriaceae > Salinimicrobium. The sequence goes on from CAZNFK010000092.1 coordinate 8,598, forward strand.
AACTTCTCGAGAACTTAAAGATCCGCTTTGGAAACAACCTTCACCGCCACGTGGATCTGCAATGGGA
>CAZNFK010000093.1:0-8617 GCA_964572365.1 uncultured Flavobacteriaceae bacterium
TATCCAATGCTCGCAATGGACATCCTTACCCAAAAAGTGAAAAAAATGATGGTTTTCCAAACCCTCTCCCTACCCGGCAAAGAAGAAATGACCATTCCCGAAGATGTGGAATTCCACAAACGCGAGATCATGAAGAATGATGCGTGGCCAAAAATGGCATTTATTGAAGATAAACTGGCCGGTGATCCTACGAACTGGTGGGCACCCAATCACCAGGGAATCATTTCCATGTTAAGAAGCTGTGGCCTCAAAGTTACTTCTATGCCTGAAGACGAAACCTATATCGCCGAGAAGGATCCGGCGCTGCATTCCAGCCTGGAGACGTGGAACTACTCAGAATATCTCTCTGCAGTTGGAAAGGATTGGAAAAAGGAAGTCGAGAAGAAGACACGTAAGTAAATGAATTGTTAATAAGGATCCTGAAACAAGTTCAGGATGACGGATAGGAAAACCTGCGAGTTTTTTTTTCGAACCTCGCAGGTTTTAATTTTTATTAAACAAATCCTTAATAGACCTACAAGGTTAGAAAGACCTTGCAGGTCTTTTTGGAATTTCCCTTTAGACCTACGAGGTTTTGAAAACCTCATAGGTCGTCGAATTACTTTACCGGTTCAATTTCAAAATTCTTTGGCGGAGTAGCTCCCAGCAGGTGCTCCACAAAATAGTCCCAGCGGCGGCGCATCATGTAATAGGAATCTTCTCCAAACCCGTGACGGGCATTTGGGAAAATGATAAGGTCAAAATCCTTATTAGCCTTTATAAGCGCGTCTACCACCAGGTAAGTGTTGTATGGAGGAACATTGTCATCTAATCCTCCATGGGCCAGCAGCAATTTTCCTTCAAGGTTTTCCGCATACAATTGGTTCGCTTGTTTTTCATAATTGTTTTTGCCTTCCGGGCCTTTGGTCATAAGACCAATGTACCTTTCTCCCCAGTCGTCCTCGTAGTTGCGATTGTCGTGATTGCCCGATTCTGCAATTCCTACAGAATAGAATTCAGGATGACGGAACATAGCCGCGGCGGCGGCAAATCCCCCTCCGGAATGTCCCCAGATCCCTACTTTTTCAGCATCGATGTATGGATATTTTTCAGCAAGTTGACGAATTCCGGCTTTTTGATCTTCAAGCGTGTTTCCCGAAATATCTCCATAACAGGCATCATGAAAGGCTTTGGAACGACCTGGATTACAGGAGCCGTCGATAACGATCACCACGAAACCAAGTTCGGCTAAAGCCTGGTGGTCCCTGCGTGCTGCCGAAAAGTTACGGCTGCCTACACTCCCGCCCTGCGGGCCGGGATACACGTAATTTACCACTGGATATTTTTTTGCTTCATCCAGGTGAGTCGGAGTGAACATGAGTCCGTAAAGATCCCATTGATCGTTTGCCGATCTAACAGTGATCGGCTGCGGAGCTTTCCATCCCGTTGCTGTTAACCTGGAAATATCTGCTTCTTCTAAAGCGGCAATCTTCTTTCCGTTCTTGTTCCGTAGAACTGCAACAGGCGGTGTTGCCGGGGTGGAATAACTATCCACGAAATAATCGTGATCTGGGGAAAAATAGATATTGTGATTGGCATTTTCGGGAGTGAGCAGTTCCAGGTTTTTCCCGCTGAAATCTATCTTGTACAAATGCGAGAAATAAGGATCCCTCCCCTCTTCCCTGCCATTGGCTTCAAAATACAGTACCCGGTTCTTTTCATCCACATGCAACAGTTGGGTCACTACAAAATTACCTTTGGTGATCTGGTGTTTCAACTTTCCGGTGTTGAGGTCGTAAAGGTAAAGATGTCCCCAGTTATCCCTTTCTGAATACCAGATGATCTCATTGCTCTTGGGCAAATACCTCCAGTTAATGCTTCCCTGGCCAGATTCATATTGAGTTTCTACCTCCTCGGTAAAAACCTCTCTCACCTCTCCTGTGGAGGCATCGGCAATTTGCAGCTTCGCTTCTTTATGATCACGGGAAGTGGAAACAAAGGCCAGTTTTGTAGCGTCTTCATTCCAGTAGTTGTCGTCAAAAGCGCCGCTGCAGGAAATGTCGTCACACAAAGTTCCCCGCCGCGGATCGGGCTCCACCTGCAGTTCAATTACCTTTGGATCGTCTACTTCCACGATCACCCGGTGGATCTTGATCACTTCCTCGTCTTCGGGTAAGGGATATTTCCATTTTTGCAAATTGGGAGCACCAACTTTGGTCTCGACCAGGTACATGTCGCTAATATGCCGCTGATCCTGTCGATAGGTAGCGATCTTCTTAGAATCAGGGGACCACAGAACAATAGGTTTATCGCTTTTTCGCCACCCGGCATTGTCTGTTGCGTAGCCGAAGTTTTCAACACCATCTTTGGTCAACTGCGTTTCCTTTCCGGTTTCCAGGTTTCGCATCCAAAGGTTCCAGTCTTTTATAAAAACTACTTTCTTTCCGTCGGGGGAAAGCACCTCGTTCCGGGAAACTTCAGAAGCTTGTTTTTGCTGCTCCTTTTCCGGAAGCAATTCGGCTAAAGAAGCCGCTGTTTTCCTCTTTCCGGTTTTGCTGTTTACCAGTACATATTCGCCGCCTTCAGGAGTGTTTACCCTGTACCAGAACCGGCCATGCTCTAACCAGTTTGGCCGTACATTCGCCCGGTCTACCAGGTTATTGGTATTAAAACTGAGGAATTGGGTGGCCCGCTCATAATCCTGGACCGTGACTTCTTCCACCTGTTCCTGTGCAAAAATATTCAGGAACATCAGCAAAAAAAGGCTATTCAAAAAAGTGATCTTTCTCATTCTTGTAAGGGTTAAAATCTGAAGCCACAAGATACAGAAAGTAAATTTTCAAAAAAACCTTCAGATTTTCCTTTAAATAAACAGAATTAATTCCCTTTTGTGAATTTTCCCTGCCAGCTTTCTTATTTTTGAAGGAAACAATAAAGAACCATCATGCTTTGCATTCAACATCACTCTACCGATCCTTATTTCAACATCGCCACAGATGAGTACATTTTTAAACATATAGAAGAGGATTGCTTCATGCTTTGGCGGAATGATAACGCGATCATAGTGGGGAAACATCAGAACACTTTGGCAGAGATCAACCATGAGTACGTGAAAGAACGAGGGATTAAGGTAGTAAGGCGACTCTCTGGCGGGGGTGCGGTCTACCACGATCTTGGTAACCTCAACTTCTCTTTTACCCGCACGGGCGACAGCTACGAAATGATCGATTTTCAGCGGTACACAAAACCCATTATTGAAGTACTGAAGGAACTGGGGGTAAATGCCAAATTCGAAGGTCGAAATGATCTGACCATTGAAGGAAAGAAGTTTTCAGGAAACGCGGAGCACGTCTTCAAAAACAAGGTACTGCACCACGGAACTTTGCTGTTTTCTTCAGAAATGAAGGACATTAGCGGGGCTTTGAAGATCAATCCGCTCAAGTACAAAGACCGGGGCGTGAAGTCGGTTCCAAACCGGGTAACCAACATAAGCGATCACTTAAAGGAAAAGATCAGCCTGGACCAGTTCACCAATAAGATCATGGAATATATTACCAGAAATTTCGAGGACGCCCGCAAGTATGAGTTCACAGAGGAAGATCTTCAGAAAATACAGGAGATAAGGGATGAAAAATACAGCACCTGGGAATGGAACTTTGGGTACTCGCCCGATTATAACTTCAAACAGGGCGCCCGCACCCCGGGAGGAACCATTGAAATGAACATGAACGTCTCCCACGGGATCATCAGGGATGTCAAGATCACGGGGGACTTTTTCCATATCAGGGACATTAAACCTATCGAAAAAGCCCTGGAAAATACTAAACACGAAGAAGAGGCCATCAGGGTGAAACTGGAGCCGTTCAACCTGAAGGAGTATTTTGACAAGATCTCTGAAGATGATCTTATTTCGATCATGTTTTAATCAGGATTTTCAAAAATTGCGGGAAGTTCAGTATATTAAAAATTCAATAAAACCTTTATGGGATTACTCATTTTATATGCAGCTTTAGCGATCTTTTTTTCCTTTCTCTGCTCTGTTCTGGAAGCTGCCTTTTTAAGCATAACTCCTTCCTACATCAGGATCAAATCCAGGGAGGGAAAAAAATATGCCAAAACCCTTATGCATTATAAGCAGGATGTGGACAAACCGCTTATCGCCATTCTCACCATCAATACGGTCGCACATACCGTGGGTGCTATTTTGGTCGGGGTGCAGGCTGAAAAGGTTTTTGGCGACGGCGGAAATATGGTAGGCATAGTTTCAACACTTATGACCCTTGCCATCCTGGTGCTTTCTGAGATCATACCGAAGACCATTGGTGCCACTTATTGGAAGTCTCTGGGAAACTTCACCGCTAAAACATTAAAGATCTTCCTTTTCCCGCTGAAATATACCGGAATTTTATGGCTGATGATGCTCACCACTAAATTGATAGGAAAGTCTGCCCATGTGAGTACCATGAGCCGGGAAGAATTTATGGCCATGACCGATGTCGCCGAGGAACAGGGCGTGTTTGAAGGCAAGGAAACCACCGTGATCAAGAACATGCTCATTTTTGAAAAAGTGCAGGCGAAGAACATTATGACCCCTTTTTCGGTTGCGGTGACAGAGGATGAGAACACCACGATTGAAAATTTTTACAGAACCCATAAAAACCTCCGGTTTTCGAGGATCCCGGTTTATAGCCAAAAAAGCAATAACATCACAGGATTTATTCTGAAGGATGATGTGCTGGAGGAGATGTTGGAAGAAAAAGGTCAGAAAACACTTTCTTCAGTAAAGAGAGACCTTCATATAGTTTCTGAAGACATGCCTATACCCAAATTATTTGACAGATTCATCAAAGAGCGGACACACCTGGCAATCGTGGTTGATGAATTCGGAAATACAGTAGGGTTGGTCACCATGGAGGACATAATTGAGACCTTATTGGGCCTTGAGATCATGGATGAAAGTGATAACATCGAGGATATGCAGGTACTCGCCCGCAAAAACTGGGAAAATCGGGCCCGGCGACTGGGAATTCTGGAGCAGAAAAAAAAGAAAGATGAATAAAGCTTTTTTGGAAACACCATTGGGAACAGTTGTTATTGAAGGTGACGAAAACGGAATCTCGCGCATCTCTATTTCCGAAGAAAAGGCTCCTGCTTCGGAAAAGATTCCAGATCACCTTCAGCAGGCGGTAACTCAACTAAAAGAATATTTTGCCGGAGAGCGGGAAAAATTTGGACTGAAACTTAATCCTGAAGGAACCGATTTTCAGAAGGAGATATGGCAACACTTACAGGCCATTCCATTCGGAAAAACCACCTCCTATCTCGATCTCTCCAAAGAATTCGGAAACAGGAAAGCTATACGTGCAGTTGCGGCTGCAAACGGAAAAAATCCATTGTGGATCGTCGTTCCCTGCCACAGGGTGATTGGCAGTGACGGTTCCCTCACAGGATATGCAGGCGGACTGTGGAGAAAGAAATGGTTGTTGGAACATGAGCAACCTGCCAAACAACAAAGCCTGGAACTATAATTCGCCATCATGAGAACCCTCCAAAAGATCATTTTAAGCATCCTGTTATTTTTGGTCACCGCCATACTGCTGCTGTACATAACGGGGAATGAACATATTCTAAGAGCGATGAAAGTGGTCTACCTCGAAGGACACAGCACCGCTTATATTGAGGATTATCCCCACTTTAGCAACAGGCGCATAAATGCGGGAAAACCTCAGCCCTGGCCTTTGCACAGGGAATATAATTCAACTTCACCTACTCCTAAACTTCAGGAAGTGAACGAAGATCTTGAGACTATCGCATTTTTGATCATCAAGAATGACAGCATTTGGTATGAGCATTATTCCGAAGAATTTGGTCCCGATTCCAAAACCAATTCCTTTTCCATGGCTAAAAGCATCACTGCCGCCCTGCTTGGTAAAGCCATTTTTGAAGGAAAAATTAAAAGTCTGGAGCAACCGGTAGCCGATTTCTTTCCGCAGTTCGATAAAAGGCTTACCGTGGGAGATCTGGCCTCCATGTCATCTGGTCTCAATTGGGATGAAAGTTATTACAATCCGTTTTCCATGACCACCGAAGCCTACTTCGGAAAGGATCTTCGAAAACTCATTTTGGACCTGGAAGTGACCGGCGAGCCGGGACAAAAATTCAAATACCTCAGCGGGAATACGCAGCTCTTGGCCATGGTTCTCGAAAAAGCAACGGGAAAGACCATTTCTGAATACCTGAGCGACAGTTTCTGGAAGCCTTTAGGAATGAGAAACGACGGTCTTTGGCAACTGGACAGCGAGGAAAGCGGTATGGAAAAAGCTTATTGTTGTATCGCTTCCAATACACGAAATTTTGCCCGCTTTGGAAAACTCTATAAAGATTACGGGAAATGGGGCGACACGCAGCTTTTGGATTCCACCTTTGTAGCCAAAAGTATCAATCCGCGATTCGAAGATTCCCCTCATTACGGGTATGGCTTTTGGCTGGAGAAGTATAAAGGAAAAGATATCTTCTATATGCGTGGAATCCTGGGGCAGTACGTGATCGTAATTCCCGAAGATGATCTAATCATTTCCCGACTTGGAAGGGAAAAAATGTCTAAACCTGAAGGAGAGGAGCATCCGAACGATTTTTATATCTATCTTGAAGAGGTGTATAAGATGCTCAACCAACCTTTATGATCAAGAAGATAGCCTTAAAGAACCTGTTGTTCCTGGATATTGAAACCGTGCCGGAGCATGCTTCTTTTGAAGAACTTTCAGAAGAAAAAAAGAAACTTTGGGAACTAAAGACCCAGTATCAGCGAAAAGAAGATTTTACCCCCGAAGAATTCTATGACCGGGCTGGGATTTGGGCCGAATTCGGGAAGATCGTTTGTATCTCTGTCGGCTATTTTGCTTTTCAGGGCGAGCTGAGAACCTTCAGAATAACTTCTTTTCACGGGGAGGAAAAAAAGTTGCTACTGGAATTCCGAAACCTGCTTGAAGATCACTTCAGCAGGCCACAGCACCTGCTTTGCGCCCATAATGGGAAGGAATTTGATTTCCCATACATCGCCAGGAGAATGCTCATTCACGACATGCAACTTCCGGTAAAACTCGATCTTTTCGGAAAAAAACCCTGGGAGGTACCACATCTGGACACCCTGGAGCTATGGAAGTTTGGGGATTACAAACATTATACATCTTTAAAATTGCTTTGTAACGTACTGAATATTCCTTCGCCAAAAGACGACATTGACGGCAGCGAGGTGCGTGATGTTTATTACCTGGACCAGAACATTGACCGCATTGTTATCTACTGCGAAAAAGATGTGGTGGCGATCGCCCAGGTGATCCTGAAATTAAGACAGGAACCCTTATTATCTGAAGAGGAAGTGCTTTCGGTTTAGCGATTACCTTAAGGAAATGTTATCATACACCCCTGCCTCTCAATTATTTATTATATTTAAGTAACAGGACCTAAAAAGGGCCTTTTTCAGAAGAATTCCGGAAGGATATGCTTCGACTAACCGCTTTTACTAACCCAAAAAAAACAGATTATGTATTTGTACGTGGAACAATGGAATGTCACTCAAAAATGGATGGAACTTACAAAAGAAGAAAGACGCGCTTATATGAACAAAGTAGGGGAAGCGATCAATGATCTGCAGAAAGCGGGTATCGAAAACCTAGGATGGGCGATGAACGATGAGCATACGCCTTACAGAAGCGACTATCGTTATATGGCGCTTTGGAAACTTCCGTCTCTTGAGGCTGTAGAAAATTTCGAAAAAGGCATTGAAGAAGCCAAATGGCATAAATATTTTTCACAGGTCAATTCCCGCGGAAAAATCATTCCATTGAATGAAGCCGTTGATTTCCTGGTAAATTTGGAAAAACATTCAACTTCCATAACAGAGTAGCAATAAATAATAAAAAGAAATGGTTCCGATTCAAAGCCTCACCTTTGTATGGGAACCATTTTATATTTTTAAAAAGCGCTGTTTAGAGCTGCATTTCGGGAATATCTCCCTCTACTACTAAAGTGCCTTCGGTAGCATTTTTGATCTCCTCTACGCTAACTCCCGGCGCTCTTTCAAGCAGTTTAAAACCTTTTTCAGTCACTTCCAGGACCGCAAGATTGGTGACAATTTTAGTTACACAACCTACTCCGGTTAATGGAAGCGTACATCTTTTAAGAAGTTTGGATTCTCCTGCGCGGTTGGTGTGCATCATGGCCACGATAATATTCTCGGCACTGGCCACCAGATCCATCGCGCCTCCCATTCCTTTAACCATTTTCCCCGGAATTTTCCAGTTGGCGATATCACCGTTTTCGGCGACCTCCATGGCTCCCAGTATTGTAAGATCCACGTGTTGTCCCCGAATCATCCCGAAGCTCATGGCCGAGTCAAAAAAGCTGGCTCCGGGCAAGGCTGTTATGGTTTGTTTCCCCGCATTGATAAGATCGGCGTCTTCTTCCCCTTCAAAAGGAAAAGGTCCCATGCCTAAAATTCCGTTCTCACTCTGGAATTCCACCTGGATATCATCTCTTACGAAATTGGCTACCAGCGTTGGAATGCCTATTCCCAGGTTGACGTAATACCCGTCCTTAACTTCTTTTGCAATTCTTTTTGCAATTCCTTCTTTATCTA
>CAZNFK010000094.1:0-8484 GCA_964572365.1 uncultured Flavobacteriaceae bacterium
CCGGGGGTTTCAGAAAGCTTTAACAGGCTGCCACTTCTTTAATACCTATTTTTAGAAGGAACAAAAATCGTCGGCCTATGTCACTCTTCGGAAAAGTAAAGAACACGATCAATCTTTTAAAAAATGTGGATCTCGATCAGCTCGCAAAGATCAATGAGCAGATCGACCTTTCGGAAGCCATGAAAGCCCTGGGAAACCTGGATGAACGTCAGTTGAAGGGGCTCATGAAAATGCTGAAGACCAAGCGCCGCAAAGGCCAGGCAGACCTCCCTCCTATTGACGGCGATTTCTACAACCTGGACCTGAAGCTCACACCAGAGCAACGAGAGCTCCAGCTTAAGGTGCGCAATCTTATGGAAGACGAGGTACGGCCGTTGATCAATGATCATTGGAACCGGGCAAAATTCCCGTTTGAGGTGATCGAGATGTTCAAAAAATTAAATATTGCCGGAATTCCCTATGAAGGCTATGGCTGCCCCAACCTGCCCTTTTTGATGGAGGGCGTCATCGCGCAGGAGATCGCAAGGGTTGACGTTTCGATTTCCACCTTTTTCGGGGTGCACAGCGGGCTGGCCATGGGTTCGATCTATCTCTGCGGAAGTGAGGCGCAGAAAGAAGAATGGCTGCCTCAAATGCAGAAACTCGAAAAGATAGGTGCCTTTGGCCTTACCGAGCCCAACGTGGGAAGCGGCGTGGCCGGCGGACTGGAAACCACTTGTAAGTTCGATGGGGAGAACTGGGTGATCAACGGACAAAAAAAATGGATAGGGAATGCCACTTTTGCCGATGTGATCATCATCTGGGCCCGGGATGAAGATTCCAACCAGGTGAAGGGGTTCCTGGTAAGAAAAGAAAACCCAGGGTTCAAAGCCGAAAAGATGGAAGACAAGATGGCCCTGCGCATAGTACAGAACGCGCTTATCACCCTTACCGACTGCAAAGTTCCTGAAAATGACCGACTCAAAAAAGCCGATTCTTTCAAAGACACGGCCAATGTACTGCGAATGACCCGGGCGGGAGTAGCCTGGCAAGCCGTGGGCTGTGCCCGGGGCGCGTATGAAAGCGCGTTGAAGTACACCAAAAAACGAGAACAGTTTGGTCGGCCTATCGCCTCTTACCAGCTGATACAGGATCACCTGGTAGAGATGATCTCCAACCTTACCGCCATGCAAACCCTGTGTTTTAGGTTATCTGAATTGCAGGACCAGGATCTTTTAAAGGACGAACATGCCTCTTTGGCTAAAGTTTTCTGCAGTATGCGTATGCGCGATGTGGTGAGTCGGGCCCGCGAGGTAATGGGCGGTAACGGAATTTTACTCGAGTATGACGTAGCGCGTTTCGTTGCCGATGCCGAAGCCATTTACAGCTACGAAGGTACCAAAGAGATCAACTCCCTTATTGTGGGCAGGGCGATCACAGGTTATAGTGCCTTCGTATCTTAACGAAGGAACTCAGAACAAAAATTTTGTCCTAATGTCTAAAGACTAACGACTAAAGACTACAAAATGTCCTTTTTAATTATATCCCCCAATAGAGATTCGCAGAAATGGATCAACGCCTTTCAGAAACAGGAGCCCGACCTGGAGATCGACGTTTATCCTGAAGTGAACGATCCCGAAAAAGTTGAATTCGTGCTGTCGTGGAACCATCCGCACGGAATATTTTTAGAGTATCCCAATCTGAAGGTCATCGCCTCCATGGGAGCTGGCATTGATCATATCATCACAGATCGTGATATTCCGGAGCATGTAAAGATCACCCGTGTGGTGGATGAACAGCTGACCGAAGACATGAGTGTCTTTGTGCTTTCCCTTTGCCTGGAACACCTCCGGAACCTGTCTTTTCACCATTGCAGTAAAAAATGGTATCCGCAACCTTACAAACGACCTGAAGACATGAAGGTGGGTATTATGGGTCTTGGCGTCCTCGGAGTGGCAGTGGCCGAAAAGCTCATTCGCAACAAATTTGATGTGTATGGCTGGCGAAAACAGAAAAAGGACATCCTTGGCGTCAATACCTTTTACGGAAAAGAGCAGCTGGATGACTTCCTGAAAAACTCAGATATCCTGGTTTGTTTGCTCCCGCTCACTTCAGAAACCGAAAATATCCTGAACAAAGAACTCTTTCAGAAATTACCAAAAGATGCGTATCTTATCAATGTCGCCCGCGGCAATCATTTGGTGGAAGAAGACCTGTTGGAAATGCTGGACAGCGGCCATCTTTCGGGTGCGAGCCTGGATGTTTTCCGAGAGGAACCCCTGCCAAAGGAGCACCCTTTCTGGCAACATCACAAAATAAAGATCACCCCCCATATTGCCAGTGTTACGAATCCGGCGACCGTGGTCCCCCAGCTGCTGGAGAACTTCCGGAACATGAGAAATGACAGTCCCCTGAACAACCTTGTCTCCCGCAAAAAGGAATATTAAAGAGACAAGAAGAAGATTTTTTCAGAACTCAAAATTCAAAGAAAATGACCGATCTAAAGAACATCCTGGTCGCCGTTGATTTTAACGATGCCGTAGGGGAATTGCTGGGATACGCCGAAGGCCTGGCCGAAAAGTTCGGTGCCAAGGTATGGGTGGTGCACGTAGCCGAACCCGATCCCGATTTTGTGGGCATGGAACCCGGGCCGCAGTACATCAGGGATTTTAAGGCCGAGGACCTGCGCGATGTTCATCGCAACCTGCAAAACATTTGCAAGACCTTTTTGGGAGAAGAGGTGGAACACGAAGCTCTGCTCATTCAGGGTTCCACGGTAGAGACCGTCCTTGAAGAGGCCCAGAAACTACAGTCGGACCTGCTGATCGTGGGTACCCATAAATACAGTTTTTTGCATAACCTGCTACAGGAAAGGATCTCTCTAAAGTTGCTGAAGAAAGCTAACATTCCGGTGCTGGCGGTGCCGATAGAGGAATAATTTTGTGAGTTTCATTGTCTCCCCGAGCGGAGTCGAGGAGTATCTTTGAATCTGAATTCACCTTAAGAAGAAGGTCTCGACTCCGCTCGACCAAGACAAATTAACCGCATTCTGGATTTATTCCGAACCTTAGATACTTCAAAAACCTCCCCTGAGAACCTGAAACAAGTTCAGGTTGATGCAGTTACTTATTCACTTTTTCCCCGATTTCCCAATTACCACCAGTGGTATGGCCATGGTCTTATTTTCCTTTGATCCTCCCCATCAGAAAATTTTGGCAAAACCCCGGCTCTTGTTTAACAAAACGTTGGGCTTCAGCACTTTGCGATTGTGTAATTTTAAGAGAACACTAAGCAATCATTATTATGAAAAAAGAAGAAAACAAGGACAAGCCGACTTCGAAAAAGTCGGAAGATATGGCCAAAAATACCTCCAATCCAGATGGTAAGACAATGACTACCAACCAGGGGCTGAAGATCAATGATGCCAATAATTCCCTAAAGGCCGGGGAGCGGGGTGCTACTTTACTCGAAGATTTCATATTAAGAGAAAAGATCACTCATTTTGACCATGAACGCATCCCCGAGCGGATAGTTCATGCCCGTGGGAGTGGCGCCCATGGCTATTTTGAGCTTTATGAAAGTCAGGAGGAAATAACAAAAGCAGGAATTTTCACCGATACTTCCAGGAAGACACCTGTATTTGTTCGGTTTTCGACTGTTGCAGGTTCCAAGGGTTCTGCCGATCTGGCCCGGGATGTACGTGGCTTTGCGGTGAAATTCTACACCGAGGAAGGCGTTTTTGACCTGGTGGGCAACAATATGCCCATTTTTTTTATTCAGGACGCTATGAAATTCCCTGATCTCATTCACTCGGTAAAACCCGAACCGAACAGGGAAATTCCGCAGGCTGCATCAGCCCACGACACCTTCTACGATTTTATTTCTCACGCCACAGAAACCCTGCACAACCAGATCTGGTTGATGAGTGACAGGGCGATCCCCAGGAGTTTCAGGATGATGGAAGGCTTCGGGATCCATACCTTCAGAATGGTAAATAAAGAAGGTAAATCGCACTTCGTGAAGTTCCATTGGAAACCCAGGCTCGGGGTACGGTCAGTTACCTGGGATGAGGCCGTGAAGATACACGGGGCAGATGCCGATTTTCACCGGCGGGACCTGTGGGATGCCATTGACGCGGGGCATTATCCCGAATGGGAATTAGGAATACAGGTAGTGCCGCAGGAGGACGAACATAAATTTGACTTTGACCTCCTGGACCCTACCAAACTCATTCCGGAAGAGATGGTTCCCGTTAAGATCATTGGAAAAATGACTCTGAACCGGAATCCGGATAATTTCTTTGCCGAAACAGAACAGGTGGCTTTCCACCCGGGGCACGTGGTTCCCGGAATTGATTTCACCAACGATCCGTTGTTGCAGGGAAGGCTTTTCTCTTACACCGATACCCAGCTTTCCAGATTGGGAAGCCCGAATTTCCATGAAATCCCCATCAACCGGCCCGTCAATGAAGTTCATAACAACCAGCGGGACGCCCATATGAGAATGACGGTGAATAAAGGCAAAACGGCCTACTTCCCCAATTCTCTAGGCGGCGGTTGTCCTCATCTCGCCAAAATCGCGGAAGGAGGTTTTTCAACCTATGAGGAAAGAATAGACGCGAAGAAAGTGAGAGGCCGAAGCGAAAGTTTCAGCGACCATTTCTCGCAACCCGGTTTATTCTATCGTAGCCTGCAAGAATGGGAAAAACAACACGTGGCCGATGGATACTCTTTTGAACTCGGAAAATGTACTTATGACCATATCAAAAAACGCATGCTCTGGCTTATCAATCAGATAGACGAAGATCTGGCAGAGCGGGTTTCGAAGAACCTGGGGATGAAAGTACCTAATGATATTGAAAAACCCATAAATCAGGCAATAGGAGCCGATGATGATGTTGAAAAACACCAGCCCGGTCCCCGGAAAAATTATTTGGATAAATCTTCAGCCTTAAGCCAGACGCATATTAAATCAGACAGCATTGTTAGCCGCAAGATCGCTGTACTGGTGAGCGACGGTTTCCGCGAAAGCGAAATGAACAAAATGAAAAAAGCCCTGGAGCAAAAAGGAGGGGTAGTCAACCTGGTGGCCACCCACGGGGGAGAGGTGAAGTGCGATAAAGGCGATAACCACAAAGTGGATGCCGCTTTGATGACCACCGAAAGCGTTCTGTTTGACGCGGTCTATGTACCGGGCGGAAAAGAGAGCATAGCATCCCTTATGAAGGAGGCCAAGGCCAAGAAATTCATCAATGAGGCCCTGAAGCATTGTAAAGCCATTGCTGCAGATTCTGAGGGTGAAAAACTGCTGGATGCTACCTACGCCAAAGATTTTAAAGATGATGAAGCAGTGTTCATCAACGGGGAAGCTTCCAAATTCATTGCTGCCATTGCAAAACACAGGAACTGGAAACGCGAAGAAGCAGCTATGATGATCCCTGCCTGAGTCATTAAATCAATAAAGTATAGAGACGCGCCGGTAGCGCGTCTTTATACTTTACCAGCTCCTTTACATCATTTTATTCTCGAACTCTCTATCTCCACATCTGCCGTAGCCCAGGAATTTTTGAGAAGTGCCTCCAGCTCTTCCACTTTTTGGCGGTCATTCATTTTTTGATAGGCCAGTTTAAGACCGTGCTGTGCCCAGCCATTCTTTGGATAGATCTTCAGGTCCTCTTCCAGGGTTTCGACGGCATCTGCATCTTTTCCGGCCTCGATCTGCACCGCACCCAGGTTGTGGCGAACCGAGAAGAACCAATCCGGTGGCTCCTGGAAGTTCAGGGCATCTTCAAGGGCCACTGCTTTCTGAAGCTGATTTATACTTTCATCAAACTTTCCTTCAGAAGCCAGGATCTCCCCTCTCAAAACTTTTTCTGCGATCGCCACGATGGAATGCATGGTGTTGATCTCCCACAATTTCATTTCCTTTAACTGCTCATTTTTCGACAGCATTTCCAGTTTTTTCAGCTCTTCTTTAGCCTTCGGAATATCCTTTTTCCCAAGGTAAGCCATACCACGGGCATAACTTGAAATTGCTTCGGGATAAACCAGGGAATCAGAGAGCTTTCTGTTCAGGATGTTGTCCCACTTTCCAAACTTCACCTCCACAAAGTAAGGGATCATGTAGTAATGCTGCAGCGTACCCCAACCGGGTTCTTTCATCACATCGGGATGGATGCGCTCGGCAAGCTCTTCGGCACCCATTAAGGCCCATTTGCTGTTCCCTTCCAGGGTAGCGGTCGCCGCAAGGAAGTGGTAGTTGTGCGGATAATATGCCAGCGGATAAATTCCCTGGGCGTGGCATAGGGTGACATAAGCGCTGTCCACTTCCACCGCCCTTAGGTTGGCGAGGCTGCCTTTGTGATAGTCCCCGGTTTGTATATAGGTATGGGCAGGCATGTGATTCAGGTGTCCCGCCCCGGGTACCAGCCCGTCGTCGAATTTCTTTGCACTGGCCAAAGCCCGTTCAGGCGCATTGGAGGCTTCTGTGGCGTGAATATAAAAGTGGTGGGCGCCGGGATGATCGGGATTCTTCTCCATCAGTTTTTCCAGCAGGGTGATCACTCCCGGGGTCCATTCCCGGGGTTCACCGTCTTTGTCATACAGGTTCCAGGGATACAGATCCATGACCGATTCGGCATACAAAGCAGCGATATCGGGATCATCGGGATACTTTTCGTAGACTTTTTTCATGGCTTCGGAATATGCCACATCCAGATCGCTGCGATCATCCACCGGCTGGGCCACGTACCGCTTCGACAAAGCATTGATCAGCGCCTGTTCCTTTTCCGGAGCATTTTTGGAAAGCTTTATAGCTTTTTGAACGGCTTCATAGGCCCGCTCGTAATTATCGGGTTCCATACCCGCATTGTAATTAGGCCCCAGAACCAGCGCGTATCCCCAGTAGCACATGCCGCATTCGGGATCGAGTTTCGCAGCATAGTAGAAAGAACGTGCCGCCTCGGCATGGTTAAAGCCGTAGGAAAGCACCAGGCCCTGGTTAAAATATTTTTGAACTTCTGGATCTTCGGTGCTAATGGGATAATGCAATACATCCAGCCCCTCAATAATAGGCGCTTTGTTATCCCCCTGGTACCACTCGCTATCTACGGTCTTTGGCGCACAGCCGTAAGACGAGGTTACCACAGGCTCCTTCACTTCCACTTCCTGGGGCGCTGGCTCTGTGTTCTTGCAGGAGACCATCAGAACCGCCAGCATCATCATAAAAAATCTCATCCTTTTCATAGCTCCTCCTCATTTGATCTTCAATTTAAATTTACTGTAATTTACTGTAAATCAGCCCTCAATATTACTTAAAAGTATTTTTCTGAAGGTTCTCTGTTTAGTTCTGAATTTAAACCTGTTCTACTCTTTTTTATCTTCAAGCCGAAGGAAACGGGCTGCATTGTTATAAAAAATATCTTTTTTCTGCTCTTTAGTCAAAAATGGCGCCTGCTGAATGGCTTCCACAGCAGCACCGATCTTTTCGGGCCAGACCATTTGGTCTGAGCCAAACATGATCCTTTTGCCGAGCCCGGCGCGCACAAATTTTTCCAGGTGATCATAGAAGGCTGCGCGCGGGACCACCCAGGTGATGGTGGATACATCGGCATAGAGTTGAGGGTACTGGTACATCATGGCGATCATTTCTTCAGCATAGGGATAGCCGGCATTTTCAACGAACAACCTCAGCTTCGGATATTTTTTAAGCACATCTTCCAGCAGTAAAGGATTACCGGCAGCCGACCTGAAATGAGGCGTATAAGGCCCGATTCCCAAAGTGTGGATGAGTACCGGAAGGTCACGTTCTTCAGCCAGTTTAAAATAAGGATCCAACGCAGGATCATTGGGAGCAATCCCACTTAGCTGCACCCCAATTTCTCCCATTGCGGTAAATCTACCCTGTTCGTATTCCTGCTTCAGTTTCTTAAGATGAGCCTCACCCGGTTCCAGAATAAAAGGGGATGCAATAAAACGCTCTGGAGCAGACCTCTTCCATTCCTGCACGGCTGCCCAATCTACCCCACTCAAAAAAGCTTTTTCAATAGTAAGACTGTCCATTTTTTCAATGGTGCGGTTCATGAGCTCACCTGAGTTAACGATTGCCCGACCGTCGCCTTCGCAAGGTTCAGGACGGCAAAGGGAAGGGATTCCGGGAGGCACCTCGTGGGGCAGGCCGGTGTGCAGGTGCATATCAATGATGGGACCGGAGTATTTTTCAGGATTTGGGATTGGAAGATCATTTTGCGCAGAGACTGTATGACCAATGAACCCAAACAAGATCAGAAAGCCGGATATCAAAACCTCTCTTTTCATAGCCTTCAGATTTAATTTGCTAACAACTCCCTTAAAGTTACTGAAAATCAAAAAGTTACAGAAAAATTGATATGAAGTTTTTTAAATTTCCCCTGTCTGTTCGAGTAGTTTTTATGAAACGCGGTGAGCAAAAAGGTGTATCGAGAACAGAGGCTACTCTGGGATCCCTTGTTCTCGATACAATTTCAAA
>CAZNFK010000095.1:0-7060 GCA_964572365.1 uncultured Flavobacteriaceae bacterium
AGGCCAACCCGCCAATGATACAGGCGGTCGCATAGATCTCTTTTCTAAAGATCACAGGGATCTCATTACAGAGAATATCGCGGATGGCCCCGCCAAATGTTCCGGTCATAGCTCCGAGGGTAATAGAAATAATGGGGTTGAGGTCATTTTGAATCCCCATCTCGACCCCGGTAATGGTAAATACACCCAAACCTATAGTATCGAAAAGAAAGAGGGAGGTTTTAAGATGATTTAATTTTCTTCTAAAAATGATGGCCACTATGGTTACTACGCCAATTAGGTAAATGTACAGCGTGTTCTCCATCCAGGTGACCGGGGTGCTTCCTATAAGTATATCTCTTAAGGTTCCGCCGCCAATAGCGGTGACAAAAGCAATGATGAATATTCCGAAAAGATCAAGCCTTCTGTTCATTGCTGCCAGTGCTCCCGAAATCGCGAATGCGATGGTACCCAGAAGGTCCAGGATGAAGAAAATGGAAATCTCGGTCATGGAACAAATGTAGGCTTTAAGTTCTTTTTAGAAAAACTGCAGAGGCAGGTCAACCGGTCATTTTATGTGTTTATAAAAGTATAATAAATCAGTATCTTGGAAGCTGTAAGTTTTTAGTGAAAGTTACTACTTTTACAAAAAGATTTAGAAATGAGTGAAACTATCGAAAGAATCAAATGCCTGATCATTGGATCGGGTCCTGCAGGTTATACTGCAGCCATATATGCCGCCAGGGCAGATCTTCATCCTGTAATGTACACAGGTTTAGAGCCCGGAGGCCAGCTCACCACCACAACTGAAGTTGATAACTTCCCGGGATATCCCGAAGGTGTTGACGGCCCTGCAATGATGATCGACCTGCAGAAGCAGGCCGAACGATTTGGAACGCAGGTAAGAATGGGAATGGTAACCGAAGTAGAGTTTAGCAAAGAGCCTGGAGGAATACACAAAGTGTGTGTAGACAACTCAACCTGGCTGGAGGCCGAAACGGTAATCATCTCGACGGGAGCCACAGCAAAGTACCTGGGGCTGCCCAGTGAGCAACGACTGAGAGGAGGGGGAGTTTCTGCCTGTGCCGTATGTGACGGATTCTTCTATAAAGGACAGGATGTAGCCATTGTTGGAGGAGGAGATACTGCTGCCGAGGAAGCTACTTACCTTGCCAACATTTGTACAAAAGTGACTATGCTGGTTCGAAAAGATGAGATGAAAGCTTCTAAAGCCATGCAGCACCGGGTGCTGAACACTAAAAATATCGACCTTAGATTTAATACCGAAGTTGATGAGGTTTTAGGAGACCAGGTAGTGGAAGGTTTACGAATGGTAAACAACCAGACCGGGGAAAAAGAGGAGATCAAGATCACCGGCTTGTTCATCGCGATCGGGCACAAACCAAATACCGAAATTTTCAAAGGTCAGCTGGATATGGACAGTACCGGCTATTTGATCACACAGGGTAAATCTACAAAAACCAATATTCCGGGTGTATTTGCTTCAGGAGATGTACAGGACAAGGAGTACCGACAGGCTATTACGGCTGCAGGTACAGGCTGTATGGCAGCCCTTGATGCAGAGCGTTATCTTGCTACCATAGAGAGCAGTGAAGAAGTGACTGCCAAGTAGATTTTCAGGAAATAAAGTAAATAAAAAGAGGCTGCCCGAAAATAGCATTTTTGAGCAGCCTTTTTTTATGGTTAAGATTAAACCTTTTCTTCAGTCTTGCAAGCCATGGTGGGCCCACTGGAGACTTGTTCGGTTTTTACTTTTTCAGATCCCGTTTCCTTTACTTCCGGTTGGGGCGAAAGAAGTGCAGAGAAAAGAGTCGCTAATAATATTTCAAAAAGTATACTCATAATCTGCAATTTTTGATTTTATTTATTTCGTGACCGTATGTTCAGGATCTCCCTGTCGTTCTCATCATTGACCTTTACGCCTTTACTGTTGATCTTTACATTGATCTCTTCCCCGTCAACATCAAGTCGGGCATTGACGCCCGCATCTTCTGAGTTTTCATCCCAGTTTTCTTCGGAATCCCCCCAGGGATCTTCCTCTTCTTCGGGACAATCGAGGCATTCGGTGCCGTCTTTTGTGATCAAAAGGAATTGTTCCTCGTCCCCATTCTTAAGGATGTCATCATACCAGTCAGAATTTCTGTGAAAGCTGTAGGTATTATCTGCCGCGTAAAGAACAGAACCAACCGGAAGGAATACCGTTACCTCCACTTCCTGGTCACGGTATTTGTTTTTGGGATGGGTGGTCAATTGCCCTCCCAGGTCAAGCCGGTTTCCGGAAAAATTCGTGGTATAATTGATCTTTTCTGCTCGCGCCATGGCTTCTTCCCGGTTTTTACCTTCAGCAGCTTTCTTTATTTCGAGCCGGCCAACAGAATCCTGTGTGGGACGAACAATAAGCCTGATGTCCTGCGACCAGATCAGATCTTCCCCGTCTACGTTTGAAAACCTGAAACTTCCGCTTTTATAAGGAGTGGAATTTAGCTGCGGATTTCCCTTCATGCTAATGTAGAGCGTATCATTTGCCTTTACAGGAAGCGTTTCGGTCATTACCACTTCCCCGTCAATGGCCCGTTCTGTAGCCTGTTGAATTCCGAAGAAAATAAGACCCAGTACAGAAATGATCCACAAACCGAGCAAAACCAATTTGGCCGTCCTTCCTATTGACTTCAGTTTTTTCACCAGGATCTTTAGTCCCAGCACGAACAGGAAGAAAAACGGAATTCCTATGGCGAAAAAGGCCAACAGGGAAATGATCCAGATGCTGTTTGCACCCGGGCCAACCATTTCCACATATTCGGTCCAGGGAGCCTCAATAATGCCGAAAGTTCCAATAGAGAATAAACCTATGAAAAGCCCTATCAGGGTGGTACCTGCGATAAGCAGAAGGAGAACACCTATGAACTTAACAAACAGGTTGAGCAGGAACATGATGCCGTCACCCAGGGCAGTCGCTGCCGAGCTGGCTCCAGATCGTGCCTTGTATCCATATTTTTCATAATTGATGTCTTTCATTTTACCCGATACATCGTCAAAACCTTCGCGGATCTTTTTTTCAATATTGCTGATGGTTACCGGTTCCCCACGCATAGCGAGCTTGTCGGCAGTGGTTTTTGCTTCGGGAACAAAGATCCAAAGCGCAATATAGATAAGGATGAAAGCCCCGGTGGAGAAAATGGTGAGCAGTACCCAGGCAAGGCGCAGCCAGATTGGTGCAACCCCCAGATAGTGTCCCAGCCCCGAAGATACTCCACCTATATAAGCGTTGTCTGTATCCCTGAATAATTTTTTCCCTTTTGTGCGGGTAGAGGTGGCTTCCTCTTCGAAGATCTCATCGTCAAGCATGTAATCTTCTGGTTGCCCCATAACCGCGATCACTTCATCAACTTCCCGGTTACTGATCACCTGGCGCTCGTTCTGGATCTTTTCAGCAAAAAGCTCAGCGATACGGGCTTCGATATCGTTCAAGATCTCATCCCTGCCATGAGTCCCGGTCAGGGAGCGTTTTATGGCTTCCAGGTAGTGCTGCAACTTGGCATAAGCATCTTCATCAATATGAAAGAAAATGCCGGCAAGGTTTATATTAACTGTCTTATTCATGATTCTTCGAATTTTGGGTGGTTACTATGGTTACTGCTGTTTGCAGTTCTTCCCAGGTATGGGTGAGTTCTTTTAAGAATATTTTTCCGGTCTCTGTGAGTCCGTAATACTTCCTTGGAGGTCCACTGGTGGATTCTTCCCAGCGGTAATTGAGCAGGCCTGCATTTTTAAGCCGGGTAAGCAGAGGATAAATCGTGCCTTCAACTACCAGCAGTTTCGCGCTCTTGAGTGTGTCAAGGATCTCGGCCACATAAGCATCGTTGTCTTTGAGTACCGAGAGAATACAGTACTCAAGAACACCTTTGCGCATCTGGGCCTTGGTATTTTCAATCTTCATAGCGTTTGGTTTTGAGTGTTTTTAAACTGTTCATTTTTTGATTGATTTATTCCGGAAGGATCCGGAGTGATGAAATTGATGGTTAGCGGATAATTATAAAGTTCTCCCTCATTCGCTTTAATGGTGGCCGAAATGACTCCATAGATGTTTAGCACAAAAAGCGTTAACAACAAAAGGATGATCACCAGGACATAAATAACGAGCGGCAGCGCTTCTGCCGGACTTCCAATAAGGTTAAAATTGTCATTGAAGTAAAAAGGATCTTCAAAATTGAGGTTTAGGCCTATTAATAAAGTGCCTGCAACTCCTATCATAATTAAAAAGATAGAGTATAGATAGAGGCTTATCTGAAAATTTAGCGCCTGTTTCCCATGTTCATTCACAAATGGATCATCTTTTTTAGCCATCCAGAGAATGAGCGGAAAAATGAAATTTCCGAAGGGAAAAAAGAATTGGGAAAAAGTGGACAGGTGGATCAAGGCTGCCACTGTTTTGTCTGAGTTTTGCAATTGAGATTTCATTTTGATTGATTTTCTAATACAAATATATATCTTAAAGATGGTATTATGCAAAACAAAGTACTATAATTTTTTATTTTCCCCTTAAAATTTAACATTTAAGGAAAAATGAATACATTTAAGCAAACGAAAAACCTTATGAAGATCAATCCCGCGAAATTGAATAGCTTTCTCATGCTCAAATTGCCAAGCGCCTGGTTATGCGGGGTACGGGTGAAAGAAATAGATAAAGAAACATGCGTGACGGGAGTGAAGCATAGATGGATCAATCAAAATCCTTTTAATTCCCTCTATTTTGCCGTCCAGGCAATGGCAGCAGAACTGAGTACAGGAGCACTGGTAATGAGGGCAATCCAAAAAAGCGGAAAAAAGGTTTCCATGCTTGTGGCGCAGAACAAAGCCACCTTTACCAAGAAAGCGACCGGCAGGATAAGGTTCATTTGTGAGGATGGTGCCGTAATTTCCTCGGCAGTGGAGGAGACCCTTGCAACCGGGGAGGGGCAAACCTTCTGGATGAAGTCTACAGGGGTGAATGAAGAGGGGCAGGAGGTTTCTGTTTTTGAATTTGAATGGACCATTAAGGCCAAGGAGGCTAATAAACGGACGGTTTCAAAAGAATCTGATATGTAGCTCCTTTTAGGAGATTTTTTAATTTAAAATTACAGTTATGAACTCACACGAAATAGAGTACGAGATCTTTGGGGAAGAGATGCAGTATGTGGAACTCGAGCTTGATCCGCAAGAGGCAGTTATAGCAGAGGCCGGGAACTTTATGATGATGGACGATGGTATTAAAATGGATACCATCTTTGGAGACGGCTCCAAACAAAATGAGGGATTCCTGGGAAAAGTGTTGGGTGCGGGAAAAAGACTGCTTACAGGTGAGAGCCTTTTCATGACCATATTTTCTAACCGGGACCCTGGTAAAAAGAAGATTAGTTTTGCTTCTCCCTACCCGGGAAAGGTGATCCCTCTCGATCTCAGCGAGTATGGAGGCAGGTTCATTTGTCAAAAAGATGCTTTTTTATGTGCCGCGAAAGGAGTCTCCATTGGTGTGGAGTTCAGCAGGAAACTCGGCCGCGGATTCTTTGGTGGGGAAGGATTTATCATGCAAAAACTGGAAGGCGATGGGATGGCGTTTGTTCATTCGGGTGGAACAACCGCGAAAAAAGTTCTCAAGCCTGGTGAAAAACTTAAGGTTGACACCGGTTGCATAATTGGGTTTACCAAAGAAGTAGATTATGATATAGAATTTGTGGGAGGTATTAAAAACAGCATTTTTGGCGGAGAAGGATTGTTTTATGCTACTCTAACCGGTCCTGGTACTGTTTTCGTTCAATCATTGCCATTTAGCAGGCTGGCCGGTAGAATTCTCGCTGCTGCGCCACAAGGTGGCGGCAAGGACAAAGGAGAGGGAAGCATTCTTGGCGGTCTGGGTAATTTAATGGATGGTGATAACCGATTTTAACACTGTTAAAATTAAATTCTGGTTCTTCTAAAGGGAAAAAAGTTGTATTTTTATTAAGTCTAACGAAAACGTTTGAGCCTGGAGAAAATAATTACCTTTCTAACCAGTTTTCTTTAAAAAATTTAATATCAACTATGGCGAGAGCGATGTTTGAATACACCAAAACGGTGCTTAATAAAGTGAGTTTTGATGTAACGCTTTTCTGCAAGGAGGTAAAAAAAGCACTTCAGCGATTGTTACCTTACGAGATCGAAGAACTTAAAGTATTTATCTTTACTTTGATCAGGCAGAATCCACAACTTAATCAATGTTTAATTTATCTTAATCCTTAAAAATAGAAAAGCGGCTTAAAAGCCGCTTTTTTTAGTAATTATTCTGATCTATTTTTTATGCAGAGGGCTTATTATCTTGACATTTTGAAATGTGATGGCCCCTTTTATCACTCCGGCAATCGTTGAACGAAGCGCCTCTATAATCTGCATTTTCAGTTCGCTTTTATTGTAGATAAGGCTTACTTCCCGGGCAGGAGAAGGCTCTGTAAACATTCTTAATTTTTTTCTTTCCTCGTCCTTGACGTCCAGCGTATGCAGGTATGGCAAAAGCGTCATTCCCAGGCCTTCATTGGCAAGCTTGATCAACGTCTCGAAACTTCCGCTTTCCAGTTGGAAGTTATCGGTAGTAGCATTTCGCGTGGCCTTACATAAATTCAGGATTCCTTCCTTAAAGCAATGCCCGTCCTGAAGCAAAAGAATATCATCCAGGTCAAGTTCATCCACATTTAATTTCTGTTTTCCGCTTAACCGGTGGCCTTCGGGAATATATCCCACGAAGGGTTCATAATACAGGGGAGCTTCCTTTACATTCGGCAGCTCCAGAGGAGTGGCAGCAATAGCAGCATCTAAATGCCCATCCTGTAGTTTTTCGATGATAGCCTCGGTGTGAAGTTCTTCGATCTTCAACTTGACCTTGGGATATTTTTTTATGAAGTTTTTTAAGAACATGGGAAGCAGGGTGGGCATTATAGTGGGAATGACCCCGAGCCTGAACAATCCGCCGACAAAGCCTTTTTGCTGGTCAACAATGTCCTGGATACGATCACTTTCATTCACAATGTTACGTGCCTGCTGCACGATCTTT
>CAZNFK010000095.1:7070-7696 GCA_964572365.1 uncultured Flavobacteriaceae bacterium
GACAATATTTCGGGCTTGTTGTACAATTTTCTTTCCGGTTTCGGTAAGTTCAATGGGCTTTTTGCTCCTGTCAAAAATGAGCACATCCAACTCGTCTTCCAGCTTTTGTATTTGCATGGAAAGAGTAGGTTGGGTGACGAACACCTTTTGCGCAGCTTTCGTAAAGTTCTGATGTTCAGCGACAGCCAGAACATAATGCAACTGAGTTATTGTCATTAATGGGGGAATTTATTCGACAAAGGTATAAATTTTTCTTATTGTAAAAATATAATGTAGAAAAATTATCTATACAAGTTCTTCTATGGTTTACTGAATACTGATTTTAATTCTTAGATCTTTTGTTGAATTCCCCCTGGTGTTACCTAACAGCATCCGGTCTCAGGAGAACACGCAGTTTTTGCTACAGTATCTCTTCCGAATTGCGGCTTTTCAGATGTTCCACCCGGTTTTCGCGCAAAAACACTAATACTGATAATACCTGATTTTCCGGCCCTGAAATCAGCGATTTCCTCATCACTCAAATAGTTTTGTAAAATATCCTCCGGAATTTCGATCGGTTTCTCTTTTTGGAGAATAATACTTTCAAATCCTGTACTTTCAATGTGTTTCAGATATTCTTCTTTTTG
>CAZNFK010000095.1:7706-8095 GCA_964572365.1 uncultured Flavobacteriaceae bacterium
ACATCTCAGCATCCTGCTGCAGGGCTGGTGGAAGCTCTCCTGTTAGAACAATATCTGAAATGCTGAAGTGGCCTCCCGGTTTCAGAACCCGGAAAATCTCCCTGATCACCCGTTGTTTGTCGGGAACGAGATTGAGGACGCAATTACTTACCACGACATCTGCTATAGCGTCAGAAACCGGCATGTCTTCTATATCTCCTTCCCTGAATTCTACATTATTATAGCCAAGTTTTTCTGCATTTAGCCTTGCTTTCCTGATCATGGCGGGGGTAAAGTCTATTCCTATAACTTTTCCATTTTTTCCGGTTTCATGGCGGGCGATAAAACAATCATTGCCGGCCCCTGAGCCGAGATCAATTACTGTGTCACCTTTCGTGATGTGAGCATAT
>CAZNFK010000095.1:8105-8445 GCA_964572365.1 uncultured Flavobacteriaceae bacterium
AATAATCTTCGGTCATGATGTTATACACTTCGGTGGAGGCGGTCGCGGCGCCACAACAGGTAGCCCGATTAAGAGCCTGATCCTGCTCGGCGATCATACTGTATTTTTCCCTCACGAAGGTTTTCATTTTTTCAGGAGTATCCATAATGTAAAATTTTTAAGTTACTATTATTTTAAGAGGTCATTTGAAAATGACCCCTACGATAATTTGATTATAAATATATTGCAATATAACGATAAAACAATTTACTACTTTGTTTTTCTTTGGATTTTTCTTATAAATTTAACATTCAGGTCAAAATGACCTGCAGGCAAAAAAACACTTTATGTGTGCTATGAA
>CAZNFK010000096.1:0-8439 GCA_964572365.1 uncultured Flavobacteriaceae bacterium
TAAAAAGGAGAAAGAGCAGCCGAAGGAGCGAAAGGTATTTTCTGAAGTGGAGATCAAAACGCTCCTGGAAGATTCGGTTAGCATTCGCGCCATCGAGATCATGAGCGGTGGTGTAGCCTTCGCAGGATCGAACGGCTACTATGGATTCTATAATTCCGCAGATAACAGCGTGAAGATGAACCGGCAGCAGTATGATTCCATTTATCCTGAATTCAGGGCGGTGGCTTCCACTGCCAACGATTTTTTCATGCTTAGTGTGGCTAATCCTGCTTTATTATATAAAACAGGGGAAAGCGGGCAAATGGAGCTGGTATATAAAGAGGAGCACGAAAAGGTATTTTACGATGCCATGACGTTTTGGAACGACGACGAAGGCATTGCCATGGGTGATCCCGTGGATAAATGTTTGTCGATCATCATTACTCGTGACGGGGGCAACACCTGGGAAAAGCTTTCATGTGACCAGCTTCCTGAAGCAGCAGAAGGAGAAGCCGCTTTTGCAGCCAGTAATTCAAATATAGCTGTTGAAGGCGATAAGACCTGGATCATTTCGGGAGGGATGAAATCAAGGGTATTCTTCAGTTCCGATAAAGGGAAAACCTGGGAGGTTTTTGACACTCCGCTGGTGCAGGGAGAAAGTACAAAAGGAGCCTATTCGTTAGATTTTTATGATGAGCAGAATGGGATCATGATTGGAGGAGATTACACCGCTCCTGAAGGAAACACAGGAAATAAGGCGATCACTTCAGATGGCGGTAAGACCTGGAAATTGATCAGTGAAGGGGAAGGTCCGGGGTACAAGAGCAGCATTCGATATGTTCCGGGAGGAGAGGCGAAGGAAGTCGTAGCTGTTGGGTTTACCGGAATTTCCTATTCGGCTGATAAAGGGGAAACCTGGAAGGGGCTTTCCGAGGAAGGTTTTTACACCATCAGATTTTTAAATGATTCGACTGCCTACGCCGCCGGAAAGAACAGGCTGGCGAAATTGACCTTTAGGTAAAAACAAATGGTCCGGTGGGAAATTCATTCCCGTCCGGACCATTTCAACTAACCAACCATAAAATTTTAGTTACTGCTGCTTATTTTCGCGCCGGGCACGATACTCCCGCATCAATTTCCTGTTAAATTCTTCTTCGAGCTGTTTAAGCTGCATGATCTTTTTTGCAGAAAAGATCTGCCTTAGATCAATATAATACTGTTTTTTGAGCAGAAAATCCTCTTTTTCGATCTCTACATATTCATTCAATTTAGAGTTCGCCTCATTTTCGGTCATGCATTCGAGATTTTGAATATCGGCTCTTTCTCTACGATAAAGCTCCCGTCGTTTTTCTTCAAACTGGTTATAAATAGGCCAGAACTGTTGGGCTTCCTTCGCGGTGAGGTTTAACCCTTCAGTGATATGTGCCGTTTTAAGAGCTTTAATTTTCTCCCTGTGTTCATCCCTGTCCTGGGCTTTGACCGCCATGGTGCCGAGGAGGAGCAGAGAAATTAAAATTAATTTTTTCATTTTATTCTTCATTAAGTAGGAGGGAAGGATCTTCCATGTTTTCGTTGAGGTACTCCAGTAATGCCTCCCGGTCAACACTGGCATTGGGAGACGTGGCAAAACTGAAATCACCTTCTTTAAGTAAATGGGTCTCTTCGGGGCTTGAATAATCAAAAGATTCCAGTAAGTAATTTTCAACTGCCAGGATATCCAGATCATTATAGTCAAAGGTTTGAGAGCGGTTGAAGACGACAGAGCCAAAGATCACCGCCAGGACAGCAGCCACACCCGCCACATATGACAACAATTTTTTCCTTTTGAAAAGTGGAATAACCCTAGTCTCTTTATCTTCTATACCAAGCTTTTCGTTCAATTGGGACTCCAACTGTTGGAAATAGCCATCGGGTACTTTAAAAGGAGAGGATTTTTCAGAAAGAATAGAATTCTCCTCCCCGGCAGGCAGTTGTGCCATCATTCGGGTTTCAAAATCCTCAAAATAATTTTCGGGGACCTTAAATCCTGCATCCTTCTTATATGGTAACCCTTTCTCGTTCATTTGGTTATTTGACTGAATTTTCTCATCAAGGTTTAATTTCCTTTTAAATATTCTTCTATTTTTTTGGTTGCTATGTGATAGGAAGCTTTCAGGGCGCCTTCTGAAGTTCCTAAGATATCAGAAATTTCCTTGTACTTCAACTCCTGAAAGTACTTCATGTTAAAAACCTGTTGTTGCTTCTCTGGAAGTG
The DNA here is from genome assembly GCA_964572365.1 of uncultured Flavobacteriaceae bacterium. Lineage (GTDB taxonomy): Bacteria > Bacteroidota > Bacteroidia > Flavobacteriales > Flavobacteriaceae > Salinimicrobium. The sequence goes on from CAZNFK010000096.1 coordinate 2,233, forward strand.
TGGCGATAGCTTTCTGTAATTTCAGCTGAATTTGATCTCCCTCAAAATATACATCTGTTTCCAGGTTGTCGATGATCTGCTGTTGCAGTTCTTCGGAAGAGATTTGCAGCTTTTTGGCTCTTTTATTCAGGAAGGTAATAGACTCATTAGTGGCAATGCGGTACATCCACGAGAAAAGCTGACTTTCTCCTTTGAATTTTTCAATGTTCCTGAAGATCTTGATAAAGGTATTCTGAAGCACATCGTCTGCATCTTCATGATTCTTCACAATATTCCGTATTTGCCAGTACAGGCGTTCCTGGTATTGGTGCAACAACTCCCTGAAAGCCTCATTCCGGCTATTGGGATCCTGGAGTTCACGTAGCAATTTTTCTTCGGAAGAATTCAATCTTTTGAGAGCATCTTTTTTTCAGGGCTTAAAGATAAGAGGAATTCCTGAACCGTTCATCAGCTTCAGAAATGATTAAAACATCGATGAAATACACAAAATAAAGATAAAATACACAAAAAATTTTTTTATATTGATTTTTGTAGTATATTCACATTGTGAAAAAGTTATCTTTTTTGCTCCAAATAGTGGAGATCTTATCTCCGTGAGCCCCAAAACGGCAGGTAAGATTAAATGAAAAATGGATGAACCTACTTCATCCATTTTTTTATAACCTACTCGAAAAAAAAAGAGGTTCCGAAAATGTGATTTTTGGAACCTCTCTTTTTTAATGACGTTTCAAATACTTAATCGAAAGATTGCATTTCTACGAGCTTTTGATAAGTAGATTTTTTAGCCAATAATTCTTCGTGTTTTCCCTGTTCCACGATCTGGCCTTTTTGCATCACCACGATCTTGTCGGCATTTTGGATAGTGGAGAGCCTGTGGGCGATCACGATTGAAGTCCTGTTCTTCATCATGTTTTCCAGGGCTTTTTGCACCAGGCGTTCGCTTTCGGTATCTAAAGCCGAAGTGGCTTCATCAAGGATCATGATAGGCGGATTCTTAAGTACGGCCCGTGCGATAGACAGCCGTTGTTTTTGACCGCCACTCAGTTTATTTCCGCTGTCCCCTATGTTGGTATCCAGTTGCTGAGGCAGGTCCTTAACAAACTCCCAGGCATTGGCAATTTTTAAAGCGTCTATGATCTCTTCATCTGTTGCATTATCTTTTCCGAGACCCACGTTGTTCCTGATGGTATCATTAAACAGGATACTGTCTTGTGTTACCAGTCCCATGAGATTCCTTAATGATCTTTTACTGATCTGCCTAATGTCTGTTCCGTCTATTTTAATGGCGCCTTCATTGACATCATAAAAGCGGGTAATGAGGTTGGCTATCGTAGACTTACCGCTACCTGACTGGCCTACCAGGGCTACCGTCGATCCCTTTGGTACTTCAATACTGAAGTTTTTCAATACGTTTTCATCCTCGTATTTAAAGAAGATATTTTCAATTTGAACTGATTGTTCAAAATCCTCTTTTTCAACAGCGTTGGGAGCATCAACAATATTGGACTCGGTTTCCAAAACCTGAAAGATCCTTTCTGCGGCCGCATCCCCTTTTTTGACGCTGTAAGTTGCTTTGCTAATTTGTTTGGCCGGGGTAAGAATGTTGTACGCCAGTCCCATAAAGGCAATAAATGTGGCACCATCGAGAGTACCTTCCACGAGAACCATGTTTCCTCCAAACCATAAAATGATCACGATGACAAAGATCCCCAGGAATTCACTGGTGGGGGAGGCGAGGTTCTGACGGTTGATCAGACTGTCAAGGATCTTCTTAAGCCGGTGAGTCGAACTTCTGAATTTACTGCGGAATTTATCTTCGGCATTAAAGCCTTTGACGATCTTTAAGCTCGAAAGTGTTTCTTCTACTAAAGATAAAAAATGACCGTTTTCTTCCTGGGCCAGGTTGGACTGACTTTTCAGTTTTTTCCCGATCACCGAAATAATGAACCCTGAAATGGGAAGAAAAATAAAGACGAAAATGGTCAGGGTCGGGCTCATCAATAACATCGCCGTGATGGTAAAGATAATGGTCAAAGGTTCCCGAACGATCAATTCCAGGATCGATAAGAAGGAAGTTTGCACCTCGTTCACATCAGCAGTGATTCGGGAAATGGTGTCTCCCTTTCTTTTTTCAGAAAAATAGGAAACGGGCAGGGCCAGGATCTTGTCATATATAGCATCTCTAACGTCTCTTAAAACACCATTCCGCAGAAAAGTGATAAAGAAAGCCGCGAGATACCCGAATAGATTCTTCAGGAAAAACAAGACTACAACCACTCCGCAAACAAAAAGCAGGGCGGTGACTTCATCCTGGTTCACCCTTTGGGTCACTTCATAGTTAAAGGTATCGACCACATAATCTTTTGCACCGCCCCAACCGTCCCACTTAGGTGCGACAGCTACTCTTTTGGTCTTGTCAAAAAGTATCTGGATCACCGGGATAAGCGCCAGGAAAGAAAGGGTGCTAAAAAGCGCGTAAAAAATATTACAAATGATGTTCAGTACTGCAAACCTTTTGTAAGGAATGGCAAACTGAAGGATCTTCTTAAAATAATTCATTCAAAAGTGGCTTAGGCCAATTTAAGCTCAGATCTAATAGCGGCTATTTTTTCTGAAAGTTTTTGTTCTACCTCCCTAAAATCTTCCTTAGAATCAAGGGGTGCATTAACGCTGATATAGAATTTTATTTTTGGCTCTGTACCGCTGGGGCGCGCGGCCAATTTGGTGCCTTCTTCGGTATAATAGATCAAAACATTTGATTTTGGAACCTCAAGAGCTTTTATGTCTGTATCTGTGAGGCCGTATTCAAATGCTTTGGAGCTTTGATAATCTTCTACCAGAACCACTTTTTCTCCTGCTATTTCAGAAAGGGGGTTTTCCCGAAGATCGATCATCATTTTTTTGATCTGTTCTGCCCCGTCGATACCTTTTTTGACCAAAGAGATCAACTCTTCTTTGTAGAAACCATATTTTACATAGAGATCCAATAATTTTTCATAGAAGGAAATTCCCTTTGCCTTCATTTGAGCGGCAATTTCGCAAGCCAAAAGAGTCGCGGTTACCGCATCCTTATCGCGTACAAAATCTCCTACCATATACCCAAAACTTTCCTCGCCGCCTCCAACGAAATCCAATCCGGGATTGTCCTTGATCATCTTGGCGATCCATTTAAAGCCGGTAAGTCCTTCTTTATATTCTACCCCGTAATCCTGCACAAGGACTCGGAGCATGGGAGTAGAAACTATGGTAGAACCCACGAATTCTTTTCCGTTGATCTTACCTTGTTTTTTCCATTGTTCAAGAAGGAACCAGGTCATTAAGACCATTGTTTGGTTACCGTTAAGCAAAACCATTTCGTTCTCCAGGTTTCTTACTGCGATTCCCAAACGATCACTATCGGGATCTGTACCTATGACGATATCTGCATTTTGCTTCTCGGCAAGTTCAAGGGCCATTTTTAGAGCTTCCGGTTCTTCAGGATTGGGAGATTTCACCGTTGGGAAATTCCCGTCTGGTTCTCTTTGTTCTTCCACAATACTCACATTTCTATATCCCGCCCTTTCAAGCACTTTCGGGATCATAGTTATTGAAGTTCCATGGAGGGAAGTGAAAACGATCTTTAGATCATCTTTTGCTGAACTCGGAGTGCCAAAACTTCCGTTTTCGACAGCTGCACCTGCAAAGGCTTCATCGACTTCAGAACCTATATAATTGATAAGGTCTTTATTGGCTTCAAATTTAATATCTGCATAATCCAAAGCTGAAATTCCTTCCACGATCTCTGCATCCTGCGGGGGCACCAGCTGTCCGCCATCCTGCCAGTAAACTTTGTAGCCATTATATTCGGGCGGATTATGACTCGCAGTCAAAACAATTCCGCAGTGACAATCAAGATGTTTTACAGAAAATGAAAGTTCGGGGGTAGGACGAAGATCAGAGAATAAAAAGACCTTGATCCCGTTTGCCGAAAACACATCGGCTACCACCTGGGCCAGTTCTTTACTGTTGTGACGGCAGTCATAAGCGATAACCACTCTAAGATCCTCTTCTGGAAATTGCTTTTTTAAATAATCGGAAAGGCCCTGGGTGTTTTTTCCCAGGGTATATTTGTTGATCCTGTTGGTTCCAACACCCATGATTCCACGCATTCCGCCGGTACCAAACTCCAGGTCCTTGTAAAAACTTTCCTTTAGCTCTTCAGAATCTTTTTCCAGCATCTCCCTTACCTTCTTCTGGGTTTCTTCATCGAATGAAGGTTTTAACCAGGCTTCTGCTTTATTTTTTATATCGTAATAACTCATTGTGGTTACATTTTTTTCAGCAACAAAAATAAGGATTTATGTGGGAAAGGGAATTAAAACCGGCCCGTAGTTTCACTTATGCGGTAGCGTTCCTGTTCCCGGCTGCTTCTAAGGATGAGTTCACCGAGAAACCCGGCAAGGAATAGCAGGGTTCCCAGGATCATACTGGTTAGTGAAATATAGAACCACGGATTATCGGTTACCAGGATGCTGGGGAGGCCCTGGTAAAGTTTGTAAAGTTTGGAGGCACCTATCCATGCTGCGGAAATGAATCCGAAGAAGAACATTAAAACTCCAAGGGCTCCAAATAGGTGCATGGGCCGCTTTCCGAATTTTGACAGGAACCAGATGGTGATAAGATCAAGAAAACCATTTATAAAACGTTCTGCGCCAAATTTGGTCTTTCCGTATTTTCGGGCCTGGTGCTGCACTACCTTTTCATCGATCCTCGAGTAACCCGCATTTTTTGCCAGCACGGGAATGTACCGGTGCATTTCTCCGTAAACATCTATATTTTTTACTACAGCCTTTCGGTAGGCTTTGAGTCCGCAGTTGAAATCATGCAACTTCAAACCAGATGTTTTCCTGGCGGCTGCGTTGAATAATTTAGAAGGCAGGTTCTTGGATAAAACCGAATCATAACGCTTCTTTTTCCACCCAGAAATGAGGTCGTAGTTCTCTTTTGTAATTAGGTCAAAGAGTTCAGGGATCTCTTCAGGATTATCCTGCAGGTCGGCATCCATGGTGATGATCACATCACCTTCGGCTTTGTCAAAACCAACATGAAGGGCTTGGGATTTCCCGTAGTTGCGGTTAAACTTAATGCCTTTGACAAAGGGATCTTCCGCAGCTATTTTTTTGATGATCTTCCAGGAATCATCAGTACTGCCGTCATCGATGAAGATGATCTCATAGGAAAAAGAATTGGACCGCATCACAGATGCGATCCAATTGTATAATTCGTTCAAAGATTCTTCTTCGTTAAGAAGCGGGATGACGATAGATAACTGCATTCAATATTTTTTAGACGTCGTAGGGCCGTTTCTGTTTCATGATAGCTCCCGCAATTAACCCGATGATCAATCCCAACAGCATGTCTACTACGAGGGTGAAAGCAAAAGTAACCCACGGCCCTCTAAAGGCAGCACTCATTTCTAAGCCTTTTTCCCATTGCTCGTCAGTGAGGTTAGGGTTACTGGCAAATGCTTCTTCCCTTTGCAATTCAATTACCTGATCCATATAATCGGGTTCTAACACTGTAGATAGAACCACTGCCCAAAGTCCGCTTAAGATCGCGCCGATCAGGGCTATTCCTACAGCTACTTTAATGGCCTCTCCGATACTGAGAAAGCCGCCGTTTTCCTTTTTATATGCCTTTATTCCGTATGTGATGATGCTAATAAAAATCGCAAAAGTGATCACCATGAAAGACCAGTGTGGCTTTAAATGATAATTCATGACATACATAATTACCCCCAGAACAACTAAGAGTATACCCAGTAATAAACCGTAATTAAGAACAAATTTACTTGATTTGGCTTGTTGAGTTTCCATAAAACATTACATTTGGTTGATAATTACAGTTAGTAAGCAAATATAGGAAAACGTTACACACAAGGAATAAAGTTTGGTTTGAGGTGAAAAATATATTTGTAATGCTTGTTGTTTTATAAAAATTAATTAAATTTGCACCTCGAAAAAATTACAAGATTTTAAAGAATAAAGAGATGAAGCAGGGAATCCATCCGGAAAATTATAGATTGGTAGCGTTTAAAGACATGTCCAATGAGGAAGTTTTTATCACAAAGTCTACCGCGAACACAAAAGAGACGATTGAGGTTGATGGTAAGGAATATCCTTTAGTGAAATTGGAGATTTCCAGAACTTCTCACCCATTCTACACCGG